>CAJPFL010000022.1 GCA_905339315.1 Rhodocyclaceae bacterium | reverse complement strand
CCGCGAGGCGTTCTCCTTCGCCATCGCCCTGCAGAACCTGATGTGGGGCGCCGGCGGACCGGTCACCGGCTGGCTGGCCGACCGCTTCGGCGCCGGCAAGGTGGTGTTCGGCGGCGGCATCCTCTACGCCGCCGGCGTCGGACTGATGGCGGTGTCGACCACGCCCTTGATGTTCACCCTCTCCGCCGGCGTGCTGGTCGGGCTGGGCCTGTCGGCCACCACTTTCTCTGTGATCTACGGCGCCGTCGGCCGCGCCGTCGCGCCGGAGAAGCGCGCGATGTCGCTCGCCGTCGTCGGCGCCGCCGGATCCTTCGGCCAGTTCCTGCTGGTGCCCTCCGGGCAATACCTGATTAGCGGCATGGGCTGGTTCGCCGCCCTTGCAGGACTGACTGTTGCCGCCACGCTGATGGTGCCCCTGGCGCTGGGTACGGCGGAACGCGCGGCGCATCCGGGCAGCGCCAGCGCCATCGCCCAGTCGGCAGGCGAGGCGCTGCGCGAGGCCTTCGGCGAGCGCGCCTTCTGGCTGCTCACCCTGGGCTATTTCGTCTGCGGCTTCCAGGTGGTGTTCATCGGCGCCCACCTGCCGTCCTACGTGCTCGACAAGGGGCTCACCGCCAACACCGGCATGCTGGCGCTGGCGCTGATCGGCCTGTTCAACATCTTCGGCACCTACGGCTTCGGCCTGGCCGGCGGGCGCTGGAGCAAGAAGAAGCTGCTCGCCGGTCTTTATTTCGCGCGCAGCCTGATCATCGTCGTCTTCCTGCTGGCGCCGCTGTCGCACGCCTCGGTGGCGATCTTCGCCGCCGCCATGGGCCTGCTCTGGCTGGGCACGGTGCCGCTCACCAACGGCCTGGTGGCGCAGATCTTCGGCGTGAAGTATCTCGCCATGCTCTCCGGCTTCGTTTTCTTCAGCCACCAGCTCGGCAGCTTCCTCGGCGTCTGGCTGGGCGGCCTCGTCTTCGACAAGACCGGCGCCTACGACATCGTCTGGATGATCTCCATCGCCCTGGGTGTGCTGGCGGCGCTGGTCAACCTGCCGGTCGACGAGCGGCCGCTCGCCCGGCTGTCCGCGCAACCCGCCCGATGAGCACCTCGCGCCTGCTGCTGATCCTCATCGGCGTGGCGCTCGCCGCCTTCGCCGCCGGCTGGGCCTTCAAGGGCTATCTCGCGCCCGGGGCCGTCATCGATTTCGCCAACCAGCGCTTCTTCTGCAACTGACATGATCCCGAAACTTTTTCAGGGCCGCATGACGGTCCCCGTCATCGCCGCGCCGATGTTCCTCGTCTCCGGCCCGCATCTCGTCATCGCCGCCTGCAAGGCCGGCGTCGCCGGCACCTTCCCGACGCTCAACGCGCGGCCGATCGAGGTGCTCGACGAGTGGCTGACGCAGATCAACGCGGAACTGGGTGCTGCCATGGCGGCCGACCCGAAGGCGCCGGTCGCGCCCTACGGCGTCAACCTCATCCTGCACCACTCGAACACGCGGCTGGCGCAGGACTTCCAACTGGTGGTGAAGCACAAGGTGCCTTTCGTCATCACCAGCCTCGGCCATCCCGGCGAGGTGGTGAAGGCGGTGCACGGCTACGGCGGCGTGGTGTTCAGCGACGTCATCCATGCCTATCACGCCAGGAAGGCCATCGCCGCCGGCGTGGACGGCATCGTTGCCGTCGCCGGCGGCGCCGGCGGCCATGCCGGCACGCAGAGCCCCTTTTCGCTGGTGCGCGAGATCCGCGAATTCTGGGACGGCGCGCTGGTGCTGGGCGGGTCGATCTCCGACGGCGCCTCGGTGCGCGCCGCGGAAGTGATGGGCGCCGACTTCGCCTATCTCGGCACGCGCTTCATCGCCACGCAGGAATCGATGGCGACGGCAGACTACAAGCAGATGCTCCTGGATTGCACGGCGAAGGACATCGTCTACACGCCGGCCATCACCGGCACGAACGCGAACTTCCTCTGGCCGAGCCTGGAAAAGGCCGGCTATACCAGGGAGATGCTCGGCAGCACCGATGCCAGGGAGGATTTCGGCTCGGGGGCGAAGGCCTGGCGCGACACCTGGAGCGCCGGCCATGGCGTGGCGACCATCCACGACGTGCCGCCGGCGGCCGAGCTGGTGGCGCGGCTGGCGGCAGAATACCGCGCCGCCTGTGCGCTACCGGCGAGCCCCACGCTGGGCTAGAAACGGGTCTTCGAGAGGTCCTGCGAGATTTCCAGCGGCTTCGACGGCCCGCGCGCGCCGAAGATCAGGCGGCGGAGGACGCCGGCGACGGCGAGCCAGAGCGGCACCACCGCCATCACGTAGTAGGCCGTCACCACCGGCCACATGCCGCGGTCCGTCCCGCCCGCCATGCTCCCTTGCACGTACCAGGCGATGCCGCCGGCGAGGACGAGAGCGAGCACGACGGCTGCGGCGTTGAAGGCGCGCACCGGCCCCGTCTCGGGGCGCGGCGGCGTCAGGCGCCAGAACACCCAGACGGCCAGCACCAGCAGGGGAATCATCAGGGAAACGGCGAAGAGCATCAGCGTTTGTCGGCCTTGTCGCAGAGAAACAATTCAATGGCCCGCTCGGCGATCTGCTCGATGCCGGAGCCGCCGCCGGGCCGGTACCATTGCACCACCCAGTTCAGCGCGCCGAAGAGCAGCAGGCGCGCCACCTTGCCGTCGTCGCCGAGGCGGCCGGCCTTCTTCAGCTCGCGCAGCACAGGTTGCCACACGGCTTCGTAGCGGTCCTTGACGGCGATCACTTCGGCGCGGGATTCCTCCGACAGGGCGCGCCACTCATAGAGCAGCACCGGGAACTCGGTGTGCTCCTCGAGGATGATGCGCAGGTGGCTCCGCACCAGCGCGCGGAACTTCTCCTCCGGGTCCTTCAGTCCGGCCACCGCCGCCTGCTGCGCCGCCAATGCCGCCTGCAGGCCCTCGATCATCACCGCCTTGAGCATGTCCTGCTTGCTCTTGAAGTGGTAGAACGGGCTGCCCGAGCGCATGCCGACGGCGTCGGCGATGTCGCGGATGGTCGTGGCGTCGTAGCCCTTGTCGACGAACAGCCGCCCGGCCGCACGGATCAGTTCCGCGCGGCGGTTGCCTTCATCCGCCGCCACCGCCTTGCGCGGTGCCGGTTTTCGTTCAGAACGCGCCATGCTTTCCTTCCCCCTTGCCGAAGCGGGCGGCGCCCTGCAGCCACTCGCCGCTTTCCAGCGTTTTCAGTCCGTGCGTGAATTCGTTCGCCAGCGCCTGCGCCGGCGGCAGGCTCCATTGCTCGAGGCTCGACAGGCGGTCGTGGCGCAGGCAGGTCTGCGGCAGGCGCGACAACTCCGCCGCCAGCGCCTCGGCCGACTCGCGCGCCGTGCCGTCGGCGACGACGCGATTGGCCAGCCCCATCGCCAGCGCCTCCCCGGCGGCGACCGGCCGGCCGGTGAGGATCATGTCCATCGCGCGCGAGGCGCCGATCAGCCGCGGCAGCCGCACCGTGCCGCCGTCGATCAGCGGCACGCCGAAGCGGCGGCAGAAGACGCCGAACACCGCGCTCTCCTCCGCCACGCGCAGATCGCACCAGCAGGCCAGCTCCAGCCCGCCGGCGACGCAGTAGCCAGAGACGGCGGCGATCACCGGTTTCGACAGCTGCAGGCGCGTCGGCCCCATCGGCCCGTCGCCCTCGGGCGAGAGCGCGTTGCGCGTTGCCTCGCCGGCGAAGCCCTTCAGGTCGGCGCCGGCGCAGAAGTGCCCGCCCGCGCCCCACAGCACGGCAACGGCCGAATCGGGATCGGCTTCGAAGGCGCGAAAGGCATCGGCCAGCGCCGTGGCGGTCGGCCGGTCGACGGCGTTGCGCTTCTCCGGCCGGTCGAGGATCACCGTGGTGACGCGGTCCTTCTTTTCGATGCGAACATTCATCAACTTCATTCCCGAGCGACCCCGTCATTCCGGGGCCGCGGAGCGGAACCCGGAATCCAGGTTGTTTCTGGATTCCCGCTTTCGCGGGAATGACGAGTTAAATTAGCGAATCGTACAAGTCCCGCCATTCCGGGTTGTCCTTCTCGATCAACTGGATCTTCCAGTCCCGATTCCACTTCTTTAGTTCTTTTTCGCGCTGTATGGCTGAGGCCATGTCCTCAAGCATTTCAAAATACATCAGCTGATGAACGCCATATTTCTTCGTGAAACCCTCGACCAGATCATTCTTGTGCTCCCAAACACGCCCCATCAAATCACTGGTTACGCCGATATAGAGCGTGCCGTTTCTCTTGCTTGCCAGAATATAGACGCATGGCTGTCTTTCACGCATCGCTCTGGATTCCCGCGTTCGCGGGAATGACGAAATCTGGCGGCAGATCTATCTCCATGCGCAGCAGCGCGGCGGCCGCGCATTTTCCCAGATTGTCGCTGCGCAGGGAACGCGCCGCGCCGCCCGAGAGCGCGCCGTTGAGCACGATCTTCAGCGCCAGCAGGTTGTCGAGCGGGTACAGCTCGACCGGGCCGGCGGCCATGCCGGCGAAGTGGAGCGCGATCCGCTCCGGCGTCACCTCGCGCTTCAGCACGGCGTAGGTCGCCGCATCCGGCGCGAACAGGCCGAGGTCGCAGCGGTCGCCCTTGTCGCCGCTGCGGGCGTGGGCGATGTCGACGAGGCGGACGCGGCTCACGGCGCCGTCTCCTGCAGGCTGACTTTTACTTCCGGCTCGACAAGCTCACGCCGCACCAGCGTCGGCCACAGGCCGAGCAGCTGGCGCGGGGCCTCGATGCCGGAGAAGCCGCTCGCCGTCGGCGGGCCGGACAGCGCCAGCCAGGGAAACTGGCGCGGGAAGGCCTCGGCCAGGCGCCGGTCCTGCGCCCGCACCGACATCTTCAGGTACACCTCGTTCAGATCATCGATCCTCGAATCGTCGGCGAGCGCACCGAGCAGCGAGTTGAAGCCGAGGAATTCGGTGTGGAACTCGTCGTACTGAAGCTTCAGCTCGGCGAGCTGTTGCCGCACGATGGCCTCGGTGGCACGCGCCTTCTTCATGGCGCCGGGCCAGGAATAGCCGATGGTGGCGGTGCCGGCCCAGCCGTCCTCGAAACCGGCGACGATCTTCAGCTTCTCCGGCCGCGGCCTCCCCGTCGCGCCGCTGACGCGCACGCGATCGCCGCCAAGGTCTTCCAGCCTGAGCGTGCCCATGTCGAGCACGACATCGGGCGAGAAGTAGGCGTGCGGGTTGTGCACCTCGTAGAGCAGCTGCTGGCGCACCGTGTCGAAGTCCACCCGGCCGCCGGTGCCCGGCGCCTTGGTGATCACCGCCGTGCCGTCGGCACTGACTTCCGCGATCGGGTAGCCGATGTGGCCGAGGTCGGGCAC
>CAJPFL010000021.1 GCA_905339315.1 Rhodocyclaceae bacterium | reverse complement strand
ATGGTACATGGCGAGTTGCGCATCCGAACCCGCCAGCACGCCGCGCGTGAACAGCGTGTCCGCCGGCAGCGGGCCGACGAGGTCCATGCCCTCGCCGCGCAGCTGTTCCAGCACCGGCGCGATCACCTCGATCTCCTCCCGCCCCATGTGGCCGCCCTCCCCTGCGTGCGGATTCAGTCCGGCAACGAGGATGCGCGGCTGCGCGATGCCGAATTTACTCACCAGGTCGGCGTGCAGGATGCGCATCGTGGTTTCCAGTTCGTGCCGCGTGATGGCGGCCGGCACGTCCTTCAGAGGCAGATGCGTGGTTGCCAGCGCGACGCGCAAACCGGCGCCGGCCAGCATCATGACGACGCGTGGCGTGCCGGTCTTCGCGGCCAGATACTCGGTATGCCCCGTGAAGGTGATGCCCGCCTGGTTGATCACCCCCTTGTGCACCGGGGCCGTCACCATCGCGGCAAACTCGCCCGACTGGCATCCGGCCAGGGCGCGATCGAGCAGCGCCAGGACATAGGCGGCGTTGGCCGGCTCGAGTTGGCCGGCGCGGGAAGGCACGCACAACGGCACATGCAGGATTTCCAGCGCGCCGGGAGACGGCGCGCCCTCCTTCTGGAAATCGGCGAGCGGGAGGGGAAGGCCGACTTGCCGCGCGCGCGCCTCGATCAAGCGGCGATCGCCGAGGATCACCCGGCGGGCGGAATGGCGCTGGTGCGCCAGCATGGCACACAGCTCCGGCCCGATGCCGGCCGGCTCGCCGCTGGTGACGGCAATCACAGGAGGAAACATCATGCCGTCAGAGACAGGACGCTACCGGTTGTCTTCCAGCCGGTATTCCACATAGGCCCGGTCGCGAATCTGCCGCAGCCAGTCCTGGTAGGCCTCGTCGGCCTTGCGATCGCGTATGGTCTGCCGCGCACTCTGACGCACCCGTTCCTGGGAGATATCCATGCGGCGTTCCATGACCTGGATCAGATGCCAGCCAAAGGGGGACTGCACGGGCTCGCCAACTTCTCCCGGCTTGAGGCTGTTCATGGCCCGCTCGAACTCGGGAACGGTGTCACCGGGGTTCAGCCAGCCCAGATCGCCGCCCTTGGCGGCGGAAAGATCGTTCGAGTGCAGGCGGGCAAGCTCTGCAAAATCGGCGCCATGGGTCAGCCGCTCCTTCAGCGCCACCAGTCGCCGCCTGGCCTCCGTCTCCGACACCAGCTCGCTGGTCTTGATCAGGATGTGACGGGCGCGCGTCTGCTCCACCGGCTGCGCCTTGATCGCACCGCCGCGCCGGTCGAGCAGCTTGAAGATGTGATAGCCCGCCGGACTGCGCAGCACTTCGGATACTTCGCCCGGCTTGAGCTTCGGCACTGCTTCGGCAAACAGCGTGGGCAGGCGCTCGAGGGACCGCCATCCCATTGCGCCGCCTGAAAGGCCGTCCGGCGCATCCGAGTAGCTCGCCGCCATCTGGGCAAAATCAGCGCCGCGCCGGAGCTGGGAAATGATTTCCTCGGCGCGCGCCTGAAGCCGCGCCAGCTGCTCCGGCTTGGCCTGCTCGGGCACGCGCAGGAGGATGTGCGCCAGATTGTATTCCTCGTTGCCCGCCATGCCGGCGGTCGCGAGGAAATTGTCGATCTCGCCTTCCGATACGACGATCTTGCTGTCGACCTCGCGCTCCCGCAGTCGACCGACGACGATCTCGCCGCGGATGTCCTCGCGAAACTTGGACCATGAGATGCCGTCACGCTCCAGCGAGGCGCGCAATTGCGCCACTCCGATGCGGTTGCTCTCGGCAATTCGTGCAATCGTCTGGTCGAGCTGCGCATCGTCTATGCGCATGCCGGTCTCCCTGGCCAGCTGGAACTGCACGCGGTCAAGAATCATTCTTTCGAGGATGTGCTTCTCGAGCACGTCGCGCGGCGGCATCTGCGTTCCTTGCTGCCGCAACTGCCGCTCGACTGTGGCCATGCGCGCCGTCAGTTCATTCAAGGTGATCACCTCGTCGTTGACCACCGCAATGATGCGGTCGGCCTCGATCACCCGCGGCGCCCGTCCCTGTGCCAGGGCCAGGCTGCAAGGCAGGCTGATGAGAACCGCCACGGCCAGAAATAGCCGCGCGCAAACCGATTTGCCGCTCACCGGCACACCCTTCCTGATTGTCATTGATAACCGAACGCCGGGTCCGCTATGGACTGGTTGATGCGGCCATAGCCCGGGATCCTGCGCGCCAGCATCTGCAGCGGATTGGAGCCTATGCTCGAGAAGCCGTTCAGCTCGAGCTGGACGAACATGGCGGTGTTGGTGTCGCCCGCCGAGGTGGCGTAACGCTGCAGCACAACCCTGCCGACCCAGCAGCCGCCGTTGTACTCGAGGCCGCCGATGGCCTCGATGAGCTTGCTCTCGCGCAGGGAGTAGTTGAAGCGGCCGACGCCGTACCAGCCGCGGCCCAGCGGCCATTGCCCGGAAAAGTCCACCTGCCTGATGCCGGCCACGCCGCCGGTAATATCCGTCTGGTCCCTCGTATAGCGATAACTGGCATTCAGGACCTTGGCCACATCCGGCTGCCAGCGCCCGCCGATGACAAAGCGCTCGGTATCGCCGCCGCGCGGGTCGTACTGCCATGCGGTATCGAGGTAGGTGTTCGGCAGCAGCCGGCCGGACAGCGCCGCCAGGAAGTCGGATGCGCCGCCGGGGCGCGACGGCTCTCCCGGCAGCGTCACGTTCTGCTGGGCGAAGTAGTAGCGCTGCCCTACCATGCCGCGAACATACTCCACGCCGCTCTGCGGATCGATCAGGCGCGACGTCAGCGCTGCCGTGATCTGGTTGGCGTCGGCAATGCGATCCATCCCGGAGTAAACGTTTTCGGAGAAGATCGTCGCAAAATTGAAATCCGTCTGGCCAGAGTCGAATATCGGAATATCGTTCTGGGTACGCTGGGGAACCAGCAGGTAGTAAAGCCTCGGCTCCAGGGTTTGCGCCAGTCTCTCGCCGAACAGGCTGGTTTCGCGCTCGAAGGCGACGCCGGCGTCGACGCTGAATATCGGCAGGGTGCGCACGACAGTGTCCGGGCCGGTGCTGGTTTTCCGTTCAATCTCGTAGCGCGTCGAATGCAGTCCGACTTTCGGCGTGACATGCCAGCCCGATTGCTGCAGCGGTAGCGACAGGGTCGGATAGAAGGACAAACGCTGACCGGTATCCTTGGTCGGGTGATCGAACTTGACGTACTCGCTGTTGAAGGTGAACGCGGTGCCGCCAATGAACTCCGGTCTGCTGGCCGTAAGGGTGAGCTGGGGGACGCGCTCATAGGGCTTGTCCACGGGCGGGAGCGAGGGATCCTGCAGCGTCTGATAGACCTGCAGGTTGGCCGCGGCCGTCCACCACCCGCCGCCATAGCTCAAGACCCCCTGGCGCAACAGGTTGCCTTGCGAGGACTGGGCGATGCGCGTGCTGAGATCGCTGAAATAGGTATTGTCGGAAACGCCATTGACGTTGATCAACCCGCCAAAGCCGGAGCCCTGCCCCTGATTGTGCAGCGAGGGCAGCAGCGGAATGCCACGGCTGGCCTGGAGTGAATAGCCGTAGCGCTTGCGATCGGCCAGCCGATCGTCGGGCAGCCATTCGACCAGCGCCTGTCCACGGTAATTCTCGGTGAGGAAGCGGTATTCCGTGTTGACCTGCACACCGCGCTTGCTCATCAGGCGCGGCGCGATCGTCACATCCATGTTGGGCGCGATGTCCCAGAAATAGGGCTGGGTGAACTCAATCCCGGATTTCGAACTGGTGCCGAAGGTCGGCGTGAGCAGGCCCGACTTGCGCTTGTTGTTGAGCGAAAACCCGAGCCAAGGGGTGTAAAACAGCGTGGCGCCCTTGAACACTACGCTGGCGTCGCGGCCTTCTCCAACTTCGCTGTCGTAGTCGAGATCGAGTTCCGCCACCCGCGCGTACCAGTCCGGGTCGTCTGCCGTGCAGGTGGTGTAGGTGGCATTCGTCAGGCGCATCCTGTTCTCGCCCCGGAGTTCCAGCAGGTCTGCCTTGCCGGATGCCGTCGTCAGTTTCTCCGGCTGATCCACCACTTCGCCGGCAATGACCCTGACTGAAGGTCTCTGCGTCTTTTCCGTTGGCAGCAATGATGTGGCTTTACCCGGGTGCAGGGTGCCGCCCTGGCCCAGGGTATAGGGCTGCTTGGCAAGCGGGGTTCGTTTGGTTATCGAGTAGTTCGGCTGCTCGAAATGTCCGGTGCCCTCGGTCATGTTCAGGCGAAGCTTCGGTCCCGCCACGAATTCGGCATCCTTGGCGTAGCGAACGTTGCCCACCGCCTCCAGCTCGTCCTCGACCGACCAGTAGGTCAGGCGGTCGGCGGTCAGCGAGGTCGTGGCCTTGCGCAATTCCACATTGCCCTCGGCGACGACTTCGTTGTCATTGCGGCCGTCGATGCGCGAGGCGGCGATAAAGGTGGGGTAGTCGGCCTTCTTGTCGACCTGCAGGGGCGAAAGCTGGCCCGCGGGTTTCAGCGCCGGCACGAGCCCGGCATCCGCGTGCGCCGAGTAGAGCGGCGGCAAGGCCGGCCGTTCCTCCACCAGCGGCGGTTGCACTTCTTGCGGCGGTTGCTGCGGGAGCGGCCGGACATCGGCGGACGCAGCCGCCCTGGGGGCTTCTCTCGGCGCGGCCGTTCCTGCCGCAACGGCGGGCGCCTTGCGCGGCTCGGTTTTGCCGGCGTCTGCTGGCGCCGGCCGCAGCGGGGGAGTTGCCTCCTTCGCCACGGAAACAGGGGGCTTGCTTCCCGGCTGCGCCGGGGCGCCGGCGGCCGGTCGCGCCACAATCTCATCGCGCTCCGGCTGTGCCTGCGGCAACACCTGGGCCGGCTTCGCTTCTGCGGCAGGCAGCGCCGGCGGGCGCACCGGCTTTGACGCCGGTGACCCGCCCAGCAGCGCCGGATCGACGCGCAGCGGCGGCAGGCCTTCGGCGGCAGAGAGCCCGCCGCACAAGCCGAAAGTGAAAATCAGAGCAAGCCGCGCCGAAGCGTGCATCTTTGCGTTTCTTTTCTTATTTGCCGCTGCGCCACCGGGAAGGGCGCCACGGCACCAATGGTAGAATCGTGTAGTTTATCACCAAGCGCGCCTTTGGAAACCTGCGCGAAAGCGGCCATGCAACGCCTCGAACTGGTCCATGACTGGCTTGCCCGGCAGTTCCCCGGACGACCGCTTTCGGTCGCGCCCGCGTCCGCCGACGCCAGCTTCCGGCGCTACTTCCGCATCACTTTCGACGACGGCCTGACGCGCATCGTCATGGATGCCCCGCCCGAGCACGAGGACTGCCGCCCCTTCGTGCATGTTGCCGGGCTGCTGCACGAGGCCGGCGTGCATGCGCCGGAGATCCTCGCCCAGGACCTCGATCGCGGCCTGCTCCTGCTCACCGACCTCGGCAGCACCACCTACCTCGATGCGCTCGACGCGTCGAACGCCGACGTCCTGTTCCGCGACGCCCTCGACGCCCTCGTCAAGTGGCAGCTCGCCAGCCGCCCGGATGCACTGCCGCCCTACGACGAAGCCCTGCTGCGGCGCGAGCTGAACCTCTTCCCCGACTGGTATGTCGCCCGCCACCTCGGCTCGCCGCTCACCGCGCCGCAGCAGGAAGTTCTGGAACAGGTGCAAGCCCTGCTGCTGCAAAACATCCTCGCCCAACCGAGGGTGTTCGTGCATCGCGACTACATGCCGCGCAACCTGATGGTGTGCGCGGACAACCCCGGCGTGCTGGATTTCCAGGACGCGGTGCATGGCCCCATCAGCTACGACGTCGCCTCGCTGTTTCGCGACGCCTTCATCAGCTGGGAGGAGGAGCGCGTCCTCGACTGGTCGGTGCGCTACTGGGAAAAGGCGCGGCGCGCCGGCCTGCCGGTGGATGCCGACTTCGGCGCCTTCTACCGCGACCTGGAGTGGATGGGCCTGCAGCGCCACCTCAAGGTACTGGGCATCTTCGCCCGCATCAATTACCGCGACGGCAAGCCGAAGTACCTCGCCGACACCCCACGCTTCGTGAACTACGTGCGCAACACCGCCGCGCGCTACGCCCAGCTCGCGCCGCTGGCGCGTCTTTTCGACGAGCTGGAAAGCCGCAAGCCCGAAGTAGGGTACACGTTCTGATGAAGGCCATGATCCTCGCCGCCGGCCGCGGCGAGCGCATGCGGCCGCTCTCCGACGAAATGCCCAAGCCGCTGCTGCGCGCCGGCGGCAAGCCGCTCATCGCCTGGCACATCGAGGCGCTGGTGCGCGCCGGCATTCGCGACATCGTCATCAACCACGCCCATCTCGGCTTCATGATCGAAGCCGCGCTGGCGGACGGCGCCCGCTACGGCGCAACCATCCGCTATTCGGCCGAAGGCGAGGCGCTGGAGACCGCCGGCGGCATCGCCAACGCCCTGCCGCTGCTCGGCGATGAACCGTTCGCCGTCATCAACGGCGACATCGCCTGCGACTTCGACTATGCCCGGCTGCCCGCAATTGCCGGCGCAATGCGCGCGCGCACGCTGCGGGCCCACCTGGTGCTGGTGCCCAATCCGCCGCATCATCCGCAGGGCGACTTTGCCCTGCGCGGCGGCAGGGTTCTCGCCGAGGGCGGCGCGAAGCGCACCTTCTCCGGCATCGGCGTCTACGACCCGGCGCTTTTCGCCGGCATCGTCCGCGGCGCGAAGGCCAAGCTCGCCCCGCTGCTGCGCGCGGCGATGGATGAGGGCGCCGTCAGCGGCGAACTGCATGACGGCCGCTGGATGGATGTCGGTACCCCGGAACGCTTGGCCGAACTGGACAAGCTGCTCTCGGCGCTATAATCGTTTCAACCTCAACGACCGGTTCAGCCAGTGGACATCCAGGCCTTCGTCGACCGCCGTGCGCGCCTGCTCAAGGCGATGGGCCGCGGCATCGCGGTGATCCCCACCGCGCCCGAGCGCGTGCGCAACCGCGACTCGCACTACCCCTATCGCCACGACAGCTACTTCTACTATCTCTCCGGCTTCCCCGAGCCGGAGGCCTGCGTCGTGCTGGTTGCCGGAGACAGTCCGCAGGCGCTGCTCTTTTGTCGCGAGAAGGATCCCGGGAAGGAAGTCTGGGACGGCTTCCGCCACGGTCCGGAAGCGGCGCGCGAGGCGTTCCGTTTCGATGCCGCCCACCCGATCGCCAGCCTCGACGAGAAGCTCGCCGAGCTGCTCGCCGGCCAGGCCGTGCTGCACTATTCGATGGGGCACGACGCGGATTGGGACGACCGCCTCGTCGCCGCGCTCAACCGCGTGCGCGCCAACGTCCGCAGCGGCGCCCATGCGCCGGCGGAAATCCGCGACGTGCGCGTCGAGCTCGACGAGATGCGCCTGATCAAGGACGCGCACGAGATCGCCGACATGCGCCGTGCTGCCGGCATCTCCGCCGCGGCGCACCGCCGCGCCATGCGCGCCGCCGCCCCCGGCCGCTTCGAGTACGAGATCGAGGCGGAATTGATGCACGAGTTCCGCCGCAGCGGCGCGCAGGCGCCGGCCTACTCGCCCATCGTCGCCGGCGGCGCCAATGCCTGCATCCTGCACTACGTCAGCAATAGTCAGCCGCTGCGGGACGGCGACCTGTTGCTGATCGACGCCGGCTGCGAGGTCGACTCCTACGCTGCGGACATCACTCGGACATTCCCCGTCAACGGCAAGTTTTCTCCGGCGCAACGCGACGTCTATGAGCTCGTGCTCGCTGCGCAGCAGGCGGCGATCGCCCGGATCGCTCCCGGCAACGCCTGGGATGCGCCGCACGAGGCGGCGGTGCGCGTGCTGGCGCAGGGCATGCTCGACCTGAAGCTGCTCACGGGCAGCGTCGACGGCGTCATCGAGTCCGGCGCCTACCGCCGCTTCTATATGCACCGCACCGGCCACTGGCTCGGCATGGATGTGCACGATGCGGGCGAATACAAGGTCGAAGGCGAGTGGCGCCCGCTGCAGGCCGGGATGACGCTCACCGTCGAACCCGGCTGCTACATCCGTGCGGCGGACGACGTGCCGCGGGCGCTGTGGGACGTCGGCGTGCGCATCGAGGACAACGCGCTCGTCACGGCGGCCGGCTGCGAGATCCTCACAGACGCTGTCCCCAGGACGGCCAGCGAAATCGAATCGCTGATGGCGCGGGACTGATGCTTCCTGTCGCCATCGTCGGCGGCGGCCCGGTCGGGCTTGCCCTGGCGCTGCACCTGCAGCAGGCCGGCATCGGCTGCGCCGTGCTCGACGCGCGGCCCGGCGGCGCGCTGCAGGCAGACCGGCGCGTGCTGGCCCTCTCGCACGGATCACGGCAGATTCTCGAGCGCGTGGGTGCATGGCGCTCCCTCGACGCTACGCCGATTGCCGCCATTCATGTCTCCCAGCAGGGCCGGCTCGGGCGAACCCTGATTCGGGCGCGCGACGCCGGCGTGCCGGCACTCGGCTACGTTGCCGAAGCGGGCAAGGTGGGTGTCGCACTGGCGCAGGCCTGCGCCGACGCCGGGGTGGCAGTCCTCCATGAAACCCGCGTCCTCGGCGCCGAATCCCGCGCTGACCGCGCCCTGCTGCGCATCGCGGAAGCGCGGGGCGAGACGGCTCGAGAAGCGCAGCTGATCGCGTGGGCGGAAGGCGCCGTGAGCGGGATGAACGAATCCGTCCGGCGTGATTATCGGCAGCAGGCCATCGTCGCCACGTTGCAGACGCGCCAGCCATCCGGCAATGTCGCCTACGAGCGCTTCATGGCCTCGGGTCCTGTCGCGCTGCTGCCCCAGGGCAATCGCTTCGCCCTGGTGTGGACCGTCCCCGGCGACATTTGCGCCGGCCTGCTGGCGCTTGACGAGCAGGATTTCCTGTCGCAGCTGCACGACATATTCTCCGGCCGGTTCGAATTCACCGAAGTCGGCGAACGTTCGGCCTTCCCGCTTGGCCTGCGCTTTCGGGAATCCCCCGTCGGCAATCGCGCCGTCTGGCTCGGCAACGCCGCGCAGACGCTGCACCCGGTGGCCGGCCAGGGATTCAACCTCGCCCTGCGCGATGTTGCGCAACTGGCCCGGTTGTTGCGAGAGGGGGCCCCGGATTGCGGCAGTGCAGTACTGCTCGCCCGCCATGCTGCAGCGCGGCGGCTTGACCGGCGCAGCACCATCGGTTTCACCGACGGACTGGTGCGGCTGTTCGGAATACGGGAAGCACTGGCGGGGCATGCGCGCGGCGCCGCCCTGCTGGCGCTCGACCTGATGCCGGCGGCACGCCGCTTCCTTGCGCGGCGCATGATCTACGGCGCCCGCGGCTGGTAATGGCCGCAATAAAAAAACCTGCGCTCGACCTTCAGGACAGTTGATGCCGGCGGCTTTGGAATTGGGTTACAATTCGCGCCTTCCCAAGATCACCGAACGCAGAGCGCCCGATGCAATTCGCCGGCTATACGCTACGCAACAACCTGTTCGTCGCGCCCATGGCCGGGGTCACCGATCGCCCCTTCCGCCAGTTGTGCAAGCGCATGGGTGCCGGCCTCGCCGTGTCGGAGATGGTCACTTCCAACTCGCTGCTCTACGGCAGCGCCAAGACGAAACGCCGCGCCAACCACGAGGGGGAAGTGCAGCCGGTCTCGGTGCAGATTGCCGGCGCTGATCCGGCCATGATGGCGCAGGCGGCGCGCTACAACGTCGACCAGGGCGCGCAGATCATCGACATCAACATGGGCTGCCCGGCGAAGAAGGTCTGCAACGTCATGGCCGGCTCGGCGCTGCTGCAGGACGAAGCGCTGGTCGGGCGCATCCTCGATGCCGTGGTGCGGGCGGCTGACGTTCCCGTCACCCTGAAGATTCGCACCGGCTGGGACAAGGCGCACAGGAACGCCCTGTCGATCCTGAAGATCGCCGAGAGCGCCGGCATACGCGCCCTGGCCGTCCATGGCCGCACGCGCGCCTGCGGCTACAGCGGCGAGGCCGAGTACGACACCATCGCCGCGGTGAAGGCGGAAGCGCGCATCCCCGTCATCGCCAACGGCGACATCACCTCGCCGGAGAAGGTGAAGCGGGTGCTCGATGCCACCGGCGCCGACGCCGTCATGATCGGCCGCGCCGCGCAGGGCCGGCCGTGGATCTTCCGCGAAATCGAGCACTTCCTCGCCACCGGCGAGAAGCTTCCGGCGCCGCGCGTCGAAGAGATCCACCAGTTGCTGCGCGGCCACCTGGCCGAACTCTACGATTTCTACGGTGCCGAGACGGGCGTGCGCGTCGCGCGCAAGCATATCTCCTGGTATACCAGGGGGCTCGCGGGTTCGGCCCACTTTCGCCACGCCATGAACCAATTGCCGACGATCGGCGCCCAGCTTGCCGCGGTCGATGCATTCTTCCTCGGCCTCGCTGCGCAGAACGACCGCCTCTACACCATCGAGGAACTCGCAGCATGACCCGCACCAGCCCTGCCAGCCGCAGTGAAATCGCCGAGTGCGTCAGGCGCGCACTGGATCGCTACTTCAAGGATCTCGATGGCGAAAGCCCCTGCGCAATTTACGAAATGGTTCTGCGCAACGTCGAGCGTCCGATGCTGGAGGTCGTGATGCGCGAAGCCGACGGCAACCAGACCGTCGCAGCGGACATGCTCGGCATCAATCGCAACACGCTGCGGCGCAAGCTCGTCGAGCACAAGCTTTTATAAACCGGGAGGTGCGAGGGGCGAGGCGCCACCCCCTGCCCCTTTCACCTCACTCCTCGCGTCCTATGAAAATCACCCAAGCCCTCATCAGCGTTTCAGACAAGCGCGGCGCCGTCGACTTCGCCCGCGCCCTCTCAGAACTCGGCGTCAGGATCCTGTCCACCGGCGGCAGCGCGAAGATGCTGCGCGAAGCCGGCGTGCCGGTGACGGAGGTCTCCGACTACACCGGCTTCCCGGAAATGCTCGACGGCCGCGTCAAGACCCTGCACCCGAAGGTGCACGGCGGCATCCTCGGCATCCGCGGCAATGCCGAGCACGCCGCCACCATGCAGAAGCACGACATCCCGCCCATCGACCTGGTGATCGTGAATCTGTATCCGTTCGCGCAGACCGTGGCCAGGAAGGACTGCACGCTGGAAGACGCCATCGAGAACATCGACATCGGCGGCCCGACCATGGTGCGCGCGGCGGCCAAGAACCACGGCAACGAAGCCGGCGGCGTCGGCATCGTCACCGACCCCGAGGACTACGCAGAGGTTATCCAGGAGATCAGGGCCAACGGCGGCGCGCTTACCTACGCGACACGCTTTGCCCTGGCCAAGAAGGCGTTCACGCACACGGCGCGCTACGACGCCGCCATCTCCAACTGGCTGACCAGCCTCGACGCCGACAACAAGCCGACCGCCTTCCCCGAGCGCCTGCAGCTGGCCTTCGACAAGGTCGACACCATGCGCTACGGCGAGAACCCGCACCAGCAGGCGGCGTTCTACCGCGAGCCGGCCGCGGTGCCCGGAAGCATCGCCAACTACGCGCAGCTGCAGGGCAAGGAGCTGTCCTACAACAACATCGCCGATTCCGATGCGGCCTGGGAATGCGTCAAGGCGTTCGACGCAGCCGGCAACAAGGCCGCTTGCGTCATCGTCAAGCATGCCAATCCCTGCGGCGTCGCCATCGCGGCGACGGCGCTGGAGGCCTACCAGAAGGCCTTCAAGACCGATCCGACCTCGGCCTTCGGCGGCATCATCGCCTTCAACTGCGCCATCGACAAGGCGACGGCCGAGGCCGTCTCCGGCCAGTTCGCCGAGGTGATCATCGCCCCCGAGATCACGGCAGACGCCCGCGCCGTCTTCGCCGCCAAGCAGAACCTGCGCGTGCTGGTGGTTCCCCTCGGCCGCGCCGAGAACGCCTATGACTACAAGCGCGTCGGCGGCGGCCTGCTGGTGCAGACGGCCGACATGGCCCGCATCGCCGAATCCGACATCAGGGTGGTGACGAAGCGCGCGCCGACCGCGCAGGAAATGACCGACCTCCTCTTCGCCTGGCATGTTGCCAAGTACGTCAAGTCGAACGCCATCGTCTACTGCAAGGACGGCATGACGATGGGCGTCGGCGCCGGCCAGATGAGCCGCGTCGACTCCGCCCGCATCGCCGCCATCAAGGCCGAGAACAACGGCCTGACGGTAGCCGGCTCGGTGGTCGCCTCGGACGCCTTCTTTCCCTTCCGCGACGGACTCGACGTGCTGGCCAGGGCCGGAGCCACGGCGGTGATCCAGCCCGGCGGCTCGGTGCGCGACGCGGAGGTGATCGCCGCTGCCGACGAGCAGAACGTCGCCATGGTGTTCACCGGCTTCCGCCACTTCCGGCATTAAGCACGAGATGAAATTACTGGTCATCGGCTCCGGCGGCCGCGAGCATGCGCTGGCCTGGCGGCTGGCGCAGTCGCCGCGCATCCAGAAGGTCTATGTCGCGCCCGGCAACGCCGGCACGGCGCGCGAGAACGGCCTGGAGAACGTGCTGCTCACTGCGGTCGACGATCTCGTCGCCTTCGCCGAGCGCGAGCAGATCTACCTCACCGTGGTCGGCCCCGAGGCGCCGCTCGCCGCCGGCGTGGTGAACGCCTTCCGCGCGAAGAACCTGCCGATCTTCGGGCCGACGCGCGAAGCCGCGCAGCTCGAATCCTCCAAGGATTTCGCCAAGCGCTTCATGCAGCGCCACAAGATCCCCACCGCCGCCTTCGCAACCTTCAGCGAGGCCGAGGCGGCGCACGCCTATGTCGACGCGCAGGGCGCGCCCATCGTCATCAAGGCCGACGGCCTCGCCGCCGGCAAGGGCGTGGTGGTCGCCATGGATTCCGCCGAGGCGCATGCCGCGATCGACATGATGCTCACCGACAACAGGATGGGCGATGCCGGCGCGCGCGTGGTGATCGAGGAATTCCTCGAGGGCGAGGAAGCCAGCTTCATCGTCATGTGCGACGGCACGCATGCCCTGCCGCTGGCCACCAGCCAGGACCACAAGCGGCTGCACGACGGCGACGCGGGCCCCAACACCGGCGGCATGGGCGCCTACTCGCCGGCACCGGTGGTGACGCCGGACGTGCACGCCCGCGCCATGCGCGAGATCATCATGCCGACCCTGAACGGCATGGCGCAGGACGGCATTCCCTACACCGGCTTCCTCTACGCCGGCCTGATGGTCGCGCCCGACGGCAGCGTCAAGACGCTGGAATTCAACTGCCGCATGGGCGATCCGGAAACGCAGCCGATCATGCTGCGGCTGAAGAGCGACCTGGTCGACCTCGTCGAGGCGGCCATCCATTGCCGCCTGAAGAACATCG
>CAJPFL010000020.1 GCA_905339315.1 Rhodocyclaceae bacterium | reverse complement strand
GTTTCATTCAAGACCGATTCGATCGCGGACGACATCTGACTCTCTCCTCTGGCTAGTACTGGAATGTGGCGGCGAAATCGCCAGCAAAGCACCTGCGGCAGCAGCATTCGCCCTGGCCATGCCAGGTGCAATTGCCTGCTTGAATGTGGCCATTCTAGCGAAGCATGCAATTTATAGGCAGAAGCTTACGGCCATCTTACACGCCACCATCCCGGCATACCCCTGCCGCATTGCAGCATGAGTGCTAGAATTTTGTTTTCTGAACGACTTTCGACAAAACATGCAAAACGCCACCCGCCGCTCCATCAAGGTACTGGAAGGCTTCATTTTCTGGAGCCGCTGGCTGCAGGCCCCCCTCTACCTCGGGCTGATCGTCGCCCAGGCCGTCTATGTCTATCAGTTCATGATCGAGCTGAGCCACCTCGTCGGCAAGGTCGGCAGCCTGACCGACACCGACGTCATGCTCATCGTGCTGGGGCTGATCGATGTGGTGATGATCGCCAACCTGCTGATCATGGTGATCATCGGCGGCTACGAAACCTTCGTGTCCCGCCTCGACCTGGAAGGCCACCCGGATCAGCCGGAATGGCTTTCCCACGTCAACGCCGGCGTGCTCAAGATCAAGCTGTCCACCGCCATCGTCAGCATCTCCTCGATCCACCTGCTGAAGACCTTCATCAACGCAGAAAACATCCCGGACAAGACCATACTCTGGCAGGTGGCGATCCATGTCACCTTCCTCGTCTCGGCCCTGACCATGGCCTGGACCGACAGGATCATGACCAGCTCGCTGATGCTGGCGAAGAAGCATTGAAGGGCACCCCATGACCGCCATCCGCCAGGAAGACTTCATCCAGAGCATCGCAGATGCCTTCCAGTACATCAGCTACTACCACCCGGCCGACTACATCAAGGCGCTGACGGCCGCCTACGAGCGCGAACAGAGCCCGGCCGCCAGGGACGCCATCGCCCAGATCCTCATCAACTCGCGCATGTGCGCCGAGGGTCATCGCCCGATCTGCCAGGATACGGGCATCGCCGTGGTGTTCCTCAAGGTCGGCATGAACGCCCGCTGGGACGCCGCGATGAGCGTCCAGGAAATGGTCGATGAAGGCGTGCGCCGCGCCTACAACGACCCGGACAACAAGCTGCGCGCCTCGGTGCTGCTCGATCCGGCCGGCGCGCGCAGGAACTCCAGGGACAACACGCCGGCGGTGGTACACACCGAGATCGTGCCGGGCGACCATGTCGAGGTGATCTGCGCCGCCAAGGGTGGCGGCTCGGAGAACAAGGCGAAGTTTGCCATGCTGAACCCCTCGGACTCGATCGTGGACTGGGTGCTGAAGACCGTGCCGACGATGGGTGCCGGCTGGTGCCCGCCGGGCATACTGGGCATCGGCATCGGCGGCACGCCGGAGAAAGCCATGCTGCTGGCCAAGGAGTCCCTCATGGCGCCGGTGGACATCCAGGATCTGGTCGCCCGCGGCCAGAAGGGTGAAAACCTGACGCGCGCCGAAGAGCTTCGCCTGGAGCTCTACGACAAGGTCAACGCCCTCGGCATCGGCGCCCAGGGCCTCGGCGGCCTCACCACCGTGCTCGACGTCAAGATCCTCGACTACCCGACCCACGCCGCCTCCCTGCCGGTGGCGATGATTCCCAACTGCGCCGCCACCCGCCATGCCCATTTCCATCTCGACGGCTCGGGGCCGGCGAAGCTCGATCCGCCCGACCTCGACGACTGGCCGAAGCTCGTCTACGACGCCAGCAAGGGCAAGCGGGTCGATCTCGACACGGTGACGCGCGAGCAGGTCGCCAGCTGGCAGCCGGGCGATGTCCTGCTGCTGAATGGCAAGCTGCTCACCGGCCGCGATGCCGCCCACAAGCGCATGATCGACATGCTGAACAAGGGCGAGAAGCTGCCGGTGGACTTCAGCAACCGCTTCATCTACTACGTCGGCCCGGTCGACCCGGTGCGCGACGAGGTGGTCGGGCCGGCCGGCCCGACCACCGCCACCCGCATGGACAAGTTCACCCGCCAGATGCTCGAACAGACGGGACTGCTCGGCATGGTCGGCAAGGCCGAGCGCGGCCCGGCCGGCATCGAGGCCATTCGCGACAACAAGGCGGTGTACCTGATGGCCGTCGGCGGTGCCGCCTACCTGGTGTCGAAAGCCATCCGCGCCGCGCGCGTGGCCGCCTTCGCCGACCTCGGCATGGAAGCGATCTACGAGTTCGTGGTGAAGGATATGCCGGTCACGGTAGCGGTGGATTCGCAGGGCACCTCGGTCCACCAGACCGGCCCGCGGGAGTGGCAGGCCCGCATCGGCAAGATCCCGGTGGTAAAGGGCTGAACCGTTTCAGCCGAGCCTGTTCAGCGCGGCTTCGGCGTTGTCCGGGTTCATGCCGAGCTGGAGTTCGGCATCGATGAGCCTGAGCAGGGGCATCAGCTGGGCAGCGAGGGCCGCCAGATGGGGCTTGACGCCCTCGGCATCGCCGGCATGCAGCAGGGCCAGGGCATCCTCGACGCCAAGAACGGGGAGCGGTGCCTCGGCCACCGCCTCCGCTTCGACCGGTTTCGCGCTTGCCCCTTCCGCCTCCTGCACCGCCCGCCCTTCGGCAAGCTGCAGCAGGTGGGTCATGGTCTGCCACTCGTCATCCCGGCTGTTGGCCAGGCCGAACTTCAGGCCGACCTCGACGCGCTCGCCGCGATAGCTGATCGTGGCATTGCGGATGATCTGGTCCAGCCGCTTGGAGAAGGCTTGCGCATCAGTGAGGCCGATGCCGGGGCAAACCACGGTGAATTGCGCCGGGCCGGTCTGCGACACCGTGTCTTCCAGTCGCACCCGCTTCGACAGGACGAGGCGAAACTGCTGGATCAACTGGTCGCCGACAGGACGGCCCAGCCTGCCGACGAGGTCGTCGAAGCGGTCGATTTCGACGACGATGACGCTGATTTCGCTGCCATGCCGCTGCGCCAGCGCCAGCGCCTGCCGGCCCTGCTGCTTGAGATACTCCCCGGTTGGAAGCCCGGACTCCGGGTCGACCATGACCTGCCTCGACATCGCCTCGAGTTCGCTGCGCGCCTCGGCCATCCTGACCTGCGCATCGAGACGGGCGAGCAGCTCGGAGGTGCCGATGCCCTTGGTGATGAAATCGGTGGCGCCGCACTCCTTGGCGCGATTGCGCGCCGATTCGTCCTCGTCGCCGGAAATCATGATCACCGGCATCTCGCGGATGCGGGCGGTTTCCGATGCACGCACGCGCTGCAGGAGGCCATAGCCGTCGAGCTTCGGCATGCTGAGGTCGGAAATCAGCACCTGGATGCTCGGGTCGAGCATCAGCGTCTGCCAGCCGGCCTCGCCGTCGCCCTCCTCGCGCACGTCGAACTTCCCCTTGATCAGCTTGACGATGGACGCGCGCACCATGCGCGAATCGTCAACAATCAGGACGCGCGGCAGGGCGGAGACGGCGGTTTCGCTCATGATGGAATGGTCAGCCGGCGCAGTCGACCACGACCCGGCCGTGCGCCTGGCCCTTGATGAATTCGTCGAAGACCGGCGGCAGGTCGGACAGCTTGACGGTGCGCGTCATGCCGGCCAGATGCGCCGGGCGCATGTCGCCGGCGAGGCGCTCCCACACCTTGCGGCGCAGCGGCATGGCGGTGTAGCCGGAATCGATGCCGAGCAGGCTGGCGCCGCGCAGGATGAATGGTGCCACCGTGGTGTTGAGGGTCATGCTCGCCGCCAGGCCGATGCTGGCGATGACGCCGTTCTGCTGCATGGTGCTGGCCATCCAGGCGAGCACCTCGCCGCCAAGGTTGTCCACGGCGCCGGCCCACAGCGCCCTGTCGAGCGGCTTGATCTTCGCCAGGTCGAGGCTGGCGCGGAGCATCACTTCCTTCGCGCCCAGTCCCTTCAGGTACTCCACCTGGCTTTCCTTGCCGGTCAGCGCCACGACGTCGTATCCCAGGCAGGACAGGATGTCGACGGCGATGCTGCCGACGCCGCCGGTAGCACCGCTGACAACGACCCTGCCGTTGGACGGCTTCAGGCCATTCTCCTCCATGCGCACAATGCCGAGGGCGGCGGTGTAGCCGGCGGTGCCCAGCGCCATCGCGTCGAACAACGACATGCCCTTGGGCAAGGGCACCACCCAGTCGGCAGGCACGCGGCCGTATTCGGCATAGCCGCCGTGGTGCGCCACGCCAATGTCGTAACTGGTAGCGATGATCTCGTCGCCTTCCCTGAAACGGGCATCGGTGCTCCGGACCACCGTCCCGGCCATGTCGATCCCGCCCACGCAGGGATGGCGACGGATGATGCGGCCGGCGCCGGTGGCCGCCAGGGCATCCTTGTAGTTCACGCTGGAATAGGCGACCTTGAGCGTCACCTCCCCCTTATCGAGTTGGTCTTCAATGAGTTGCGCAAAACCGGCAACGGTCTTGCCATCCTTCTGGTCGATCAGATAGGCCTTGAACGGGCGCATGAGCGGGATCTCCTATTGCGTTACACGGCATCGAGCAAGTTGCCGCCAACTGAATCGATTATACCCATTTGCTCCATGATTTTCCGTTGTACGTCAGAAGCCTGCCATTCCTTCTTCAAGTTGAAACGCATACAGGACTTTACAAACGCCAACCCCAGGCATATAGTCAAGTCCATGAATTTTAGACACATTGCCTGTGCCTTGTGTTTGTCGGCGGCAGCTGCCGTCGCCAGTGCCTCGGAGGATGCCTACGCCGAGAAGGGTCCGTCCATTTTCGACCGCTATGCCTCGAATGCCCAGGAGCTGGTGGTGCGCGCCCTGTCGTTCGTCGGCGTGAATTACCGGCACGGGGGCGAAACTCCTGAAACCGGGTTCGACTGCAGCGGCCTGGTGCGCCATGTCTTCCGCGAAAGCCTGGGCCTGCTGCTGCCGCGCACCTCGCGCGACATCAGCCGGGTGGGGGAAAGCGTGCAACGCGATGAACTGCAGCCGGGCGACCTGGTGTTCTTCAACACCCTGCGGCGCGGCTTTTCTCATGTCGGCATCTATCTCGGTGAGGATCGCTTCGTGCACGCCCCCGCCAAGGGAGGCGAGGTCCGCATCGAGGACATGCGGAAAGCTTATTGGATCAAGCGCTTCAACGGCGCCCGCCGTATCGCCGCGGCTGACTTTGATAACGTCGCCAATTAACCCTCCCTGAAACGCGCCCGCCCTGCGCGGACCCTGTAATGGCCCCCCATCGTTTCGCCCCCCTTGCAGATTGAGTGTTAATGCGAATGATTTGCATTTGATATAAATCCTTGCTAGGATGCGGCCTTCGAGACCCGTTGATGGAGCAAAGCATGCAGTCGATACGCCCTTTCCTGTTCCTGTTTGCAGCCGCCTGCGCCCTGCCCGCAGGGGCCCAGGAGAAAGCGCTGAATTTGTATTCGGCCCGCCACTATCAGACGGATGAGGCGCTGTATGCCAACTTCACCCGCCTGACCGGCATCAGGATCAACCGCATCGAGGGCAAGGAAGACGAACTCCTCGAACGCATCCGCAACGAGGGCGCCAACAGCCCGGCCGACATCTTCATCACGGTGGATGCTGCCCGCCTGGCGCAGGCCGATGCGCTCGGCCTGTTCGCGCCGGTGCAATCCAAAACGCTGGAGGAGCGCATTCCCGACAACCTGCGCTCGCGCGACTGGTTCGCCTTCTCCACCCGTGCCAGGGTCATCATTTACAACAAGGCTGCCGTCAACGCCGCATCGGTGCAGAACTACGAGGACCTCGCCAATCCGGGCCTGAAGGGCAAGGTTTGCGTGCGTTCGGGCGCCCACCCCTACAACCTCTCGCTCGGCTCGGCGCTGATCCATCACCTCGGCGAACAGAAGACCGAGGAATGGGCAAAAGGCCTGGTGGCCAATTTCGCCCGCGCGCCGAAAGGTGGCGACACCGACCAGATCAGGGCGGTGGCCGCCGGCGAGTGCGGCGTCTCGATCTCCAATACCTACTACATCGCGAGGCTGTTGCGCTCGGAAAAGCCGGAAGACAAGAAGGCCATGGAGAAGATCGGCGTCGTCTGGCCCAACCAGAAGAGCTTCGGCACGCATATCAACATTTCCGGCGGCGGCATGCTGAAGACCGCCCCGCACAAGGAAGCGGCGATCAAGTTCCTCGAATACCTGGCAGGCGATGAAGCGCAGGCCTATTTCGCCAACGGCAACAATGAATGGCCCGCCGTGAAATCCGTCAACGCCCGCAATCCGGCGCTGGAATCCCTCGGCCCGTTCAAGGCCGACAGCCTCAACGTCGGCACCCTCTCGAAAAACACCGCTTTGGCACAGAAGGTCTTCGACCGCGCCGGCTGGCGCTAGGCATCAGTCCCTCAAACTAGCCGGGCGATTGAACCGCCCGGCTTTTTTGTCATTTCGGAAAGCACTTGAAGCTATTCAAATAACCTTCTGTTTATATGGCGGTGTAAATGCAACTCACTGAGCCGATTGAAATTTTTTAGAAGGAAAAGCCTAGAACCGACTCATGCCGGTAACAATCTCAGACGTTAATGCTATTGCGAGGACGACCTGGAGACTGGCCATGGCTGCGACGGTTCACGGCAAGGTGATGAAGGTGACGGCACCGACTTTCCACGACGAAGCCCTGTGGCGCAAGCGCGGATCGAGGTGGACCTGCATCAGCGCCGGGCCCGTGCTGCACTGGATGGTCGGCAAGCCCTATCACGAGGTCTCGCGCTACATCGAGCGCAAGGGCTGGCGGGTGATCTGGGGCTAGGAACAGGCCCTAGCAGGCGGGGGTTTTCGAGCTGCCCCTGGCTATCTGCCGGGACACGGCGATCAGCGGCAGCACGCCGACGGCGACAATCGCCAGCGCCGCCGTCGACGCTTCCGCCAGTCTTTCATCCGACGCCAGGGTGTAGGCCTGCGTCGCCAGCGTATCGAAGTTGAAGGGGCGCATCACCAGCGTCGCCGGCAACTCCTTCATCACATCCACGAACACCAGCAATCCCGCCGTCAGCAGGCTGCCGCGCAGCAGTGGCAGGTGCACGCGTCGAAGCGTCGCGCCCTGCCCGAGCCCGAGCGAGCGGGCGGCGTCATCCATGCTCGGCGTGATCTTGCCCAGGCTCGCCTCCACCGCCTGCAACGCGATCGCGAGAAAGCGCACGAGGTAGGCATACACCAGCGCGGCGATGCCGCCGGTGAGCAGCAGCCCGGGCGTGGCGCCCGACCAGGAGGCGATCCAGCCGGCCAGCCAGTTGTCGAGGCGCGTCACCGGAATCAGCACGCCGACGGCGATCACCGAGCCCGGCACGGCATAGCCCAGTCCGACGAAACGGTTCAGCATCTGCGGCCAGCGCGAACGCGACATGCGCGCAGCGTAGGCGAGCAGCACGGCGAATCCCACGGCCAGCAGCGCGGTCAGCGCCGCCAGCATGAAACTGTTGCCGGCGAGTTGCGCGAAGCGGGGCCCGAACTGGGCATCGCCCTCGCTCAGCGCCATGTTCAGCAGCAGGCCGGCCGGCAAAACAAATCCCAGCAACAGCGGCAGCAGACAGGCAAGCATCGCTGCGGCCGCCCTGAAGCCGTACAGGCGGCGGCCCGGATGCGGCCGGTTGCGCCCGGTGGTGTTGTGGAAGCGCGCACGACCGCGGCTGATGCGTTCCAGCAGCAGCACCAGCACGACAAAGCCGAGCAGCGATGCGGACAACTGGGCGGCGGCGACGCGGTCCCCCAGGGAGAACCAGGCGCGGTAGATGCCGGTGGTGAAGGTCTGCACCGAGAAGTAGGCCACCGTGCCGTAATCGGCAAGCGTTTCCATCAAGGCCAGCGTAGCGCCGGCAGCTACGGCCGGCCGCGCCAGCGGCAGCGAGATGCGGAAGAAACTGCCCCAGGCGCCCAGGCCGAGCGAGCGGCCGACTTCCAGCATGCCGCTGGCCCGCTCCAGGAAGGCGGTGCGCGCCAGCAGGTAGACGTAGGGGTACAGGACGAAGATGAACATGGCGATGGCGCCGCCGAGCGTGCGCACGTCCGGGAACCAGTAATCCCCCTTCTGCCAGCCGAAGCTCTCGCGCAGTCCGCTCTGGACCGGGCCGACGTACTGCAGCAGATCGGTATAGGTGTAGGCCATGACATAGGCCGGCACGGCCAGCGGCAACACCAGCGCCCATTCAAAAACCTGCCGGCCGGGAAAATCATGCATGGTGACCAGCCAGGCCGCGGCCACGCCGACCACGATCACGCCAATGCCCACGCCGAGGCACAGCCACAGGGTGTTGGCGACGTATTCCGGCAGCACGGTGGCTGCCAGATGCGACCAGGTATCGCCGGTGCCGCCGGCGAACAGGTTGGCCCAGACGCTGGCGATAGGCGCCGCCGCCAGGGCTGCCAGCGCGAGCGCCACCAGGCCGAGCAGGCTCAGGCCGTGGAAAGCGGAAGGGGGTGGAACGGTGTTTATCGTGGTGGCCGTCATCAGGGTCGTGCGTCAGGCCGCAGGCTGACGCATAATGAGAATTGTAATTGATTGTGATTCCCCGGCCATGCCCCTGCTCGAACTCAAGAACATTTCCCACGCCTACGGCAGCCACGCCGTCGTCAGCGACCTTTCCTGCTCTCTCGGGCAAGGCACGATCGGCTGCCTGCTCGGCCCCTCCGGCTGCGGCAAGACCACGGTGCTGCGCGCCATCGCCGGCTTCGAACAGGTCAGCCAGGGGGAAATCCATCTCAACGGTGCGGTCGTCAGCAGTCCCGGCCGGCACGTGGCGCCCGAGCAACGCCGCATCGGCATGGTGTTCCAGGACTACGCCCTGTTCCCCCACCTGAGCGTCGCCGACAACATCCGCTTCGGCTTGCGCCAGGCCAGCGACGCCGAGCGGCGCGCACGCGTCGAGGAGCTGCTCGTCACGGTGGGCCTGGCCGGGGCCGGCGGCAAGTATCCGCACGAACTCTCCGGCGGCCAGCAGCAGCGCGTCGCACTGGCCCGCGCCCTGGCGCCGAAGCCGCATCTGCTGCTGCTCGACGAGCCTTTCTCGAACCTCGACGTCGACCTGCGCGAGCGCCTCTCGCTGGAGGTGCGCGACATCCTCAAGCAGGCCGGCATCACCGCCGTCCTGGTCACCCACGACCAGCATGAGGCCTTCGCCGTGGCCGACGAGATCGGCATCATGCACGAGGGTCGCATCCAGCAGTGGGACACGCCCTACAACCTCTACCACCGCCCGGCCAACCGCTTCGTCGCCGACTTCGTCGGCCAGGGCGTGTTCCTGCAGGGCGATGTCCTCAACGCGCGCGAGGTGCGGATCGAACTGGGTACGCTCGCCGGCAGCATCCCGACCGATTGCGGCGTCGGCTGCGCCGCCTGCGGCAAGGGTTGCCAGGTGTCTGTGCTGCTGCGTCCCGACGACATCGTGCACGACGACACCGCCGCCACCCAGGCGGAGGTCGTGGCGAAGGCATTCCGCGGCGCCGAGTTTCTCTATACCCTGAAACTGCCGAGCGGCGTGCGCCTGCTCTCGCTGGTGCCCAGCCACCACAACCATGCCATCGGCGAGAAGATCGGCATCCGCCTCGACGTAGACCACGTCGTCGTCTTTCGCAACGCATGATCCCGTGGCTGGAAGGCGATGCCCCCTTTCCGCCCGTGGCAAGCGCGCTGCGCCGCCCCAACGGCCTGCTCTGCGCCGGCGGCGACCTGTCGCCGCAGCGCCTGCTGGAGGCCTACCGCCACGGCATCTTTCCCTGGTTTTCCGAAGGCGAACCCATCCTCTGGTGGAGTCCGGATCCGCGCATGGTGCTGTTTCCGGCGGAAGTGAAGCTCTCGCGCTCGCTCGCCAAGACCCTGCGGCGCGGACAGTATGAAGTGCGGCTCGACACGGCCTTCCCGGCGGTCATCCACGAATGCAGCCTGCCGCGGCCGGGCCAGGACGGCACCTGGATCACGGCGCAGATGCAGCAGGCCTATGTCCGCCTGCACGAACTCGGCCATGCCCATTCCGTCGAGGCCTGGATCGGCGGGGAACTCGCCGGCGGCCTCTACGGCATGGCGATCGGCCGCGCGTTCTACGGCGAATCGATGTTCTCGCGCGTCAGCGACGCCTCGAAAATTGCCCTCGCCCATCTGGCGCGTTATCTTGAACGCCGGGGATTCGCCGTGATAGATTGCCAGATGAAAACCGCGCACTTGGCCTCGCTCGGCGCGAGGGAAATCCGCCGGAGCGAACTGCTGCGCGGCCTGGACACCTGGACAAGCGCTGGACCCGCGCCCGGCAAATGGCCGCGGGATGGCGCCAGGGATTTGTTTGGCAACCTCACATGAGCCTGCTCAAGGACCTGCCGTTTCCGCTGCTGCAGTTCTACGCCACCGCGCCCTACGCCTGCTCGTACCTGCCCGGCCGCATCGCCCGTTCCCAGGTCGCCACCCCCAGCCACCTGATCGATGCCCGCATCTACAGCGAGCTGGTGCGCTCCGGATTCCGCCGCAGTGGCATCTTCACCTATCGACCGTATTGCGACGCCTGCCGGGCCTGCGTGCCGGTGCGCCTGCCGGTCGAACACTTCGCCCCGGGCCGCGCCCAGCGCCGCTCGGCGGCGCGCCATGGCGGCCTGGTCGCCCGCGAGCTGCCACTGGCCTTCCGCGAGGAACACTTCGCCCTCTACCAGCGCTACCAGGCCTCGCGCCACTCCGGCGGCGGCATGGACCAGGACAGCCGCGAGCAATACGCCCACTTCCTGCTGCAAAGCCATGTCGACAGCCGCCTGGTGGAGTTCCGTGAAGACGGCCGGCTGCGCATGGTGTGCATCGTCGACGTGCTCACCGACGGACTCTCTTCCGTTTACACCTTCTTCGATCCCGACCTGCCCGGCAGCAGCTTCGGCACCTGGTGCATTCTCTGGCAGGTGGCCCAATGCAGGACGCTGCGGCTGCCCTATCTCTATCTCGGCTACTGGATCGGCGACAGCCGCAAGATGGCCTACAAGGCGAAATTCCGCCCGATCGAAGGCCGCATCGGCGGCGTCTGGCGCGAACTGACCGAGGAGGACCTGGCGCGGTAGAATTCCCCATGCTTTACGAATTCGCCCGCCCCTTCCTCTTCGCGCTCGACGCCGAAACCGCCCACGACCTGACCCTCGCCAGCCTGCGCACCGCGCAGGCGCTGCACCTGCCCGTCGCCTGCACCGTGCCCTCGGCCAGGCCGGTGCGCGTCATGGGACTTGAATTCCCCAACCGCATCGGACTGGCCGCCGGCCTCGACAAGAACGGCGAGTGCATCGAGGGGCTGGCCGCGCTGGGCTTCGGCCACATCGAGATCGGCACGGTGACGCCGCGGCCGCAGCCGGGCAACCCGAAGCCGCGCCTGTTCCGCCTGCCGGAGCGGCAGGCGATCATCAACCGCATGGGCTTCAACAACCACGGCGTCGACGCCCTCGTCGCCAACGTCAGGCGTTCGGCCTTCCAGGGCATTCTCGGCATCAACATCGGCAAGAACTTCGATACGCCGATCGAGCGCGCCGTCGACGACTATCTCGCCTGCCTGCGCAAGGTGTACGCGCACGCCAGCTACGTGACGGTGAACGTCTCCTCGCCCAACACCAAGAACCTGCGCCAGCTGCAGGGCGAATCCGAACTGGACGGCCTGCTCGGCCCGCTGAAGCGCGAGCAGGCGGCCCTCGCCCAGCAGCACGGCCGCCACGTCCCGCTGGCGCTGAAGATCGCGCCGGACCTCGACGAGGCGCAGCTCAAGGTCATTGCCGATGCCCTCCGTCGCCATCGCATCGACGCGGCGATCGCCACCAATACCACCCTCTCGCGCGAGGGCGTCGAGCACCTCGCCCACGCCGACGAGGCCGGCGGCCTTTCCGGCGCACCGGTCTTCGGCAAGGCCACCACCGTGCTGGGCGCACTGTCGCGCCACCTCGGCAGCGAGATTCCCCTGATCGGCGTCGGCGGCGTGATGGACGGACAATCGGCGCGCGCCAAGCTGGAAGCCGGCGCGCAGCTGGTGCAGCTCTACACGGGACTCATCTACCGCGGCCCGGCCCTGGTGAAGGAAGCCATCGAAGCGACCAGGGATGCCTGAGGAAAAAATCATGAAGCTCGGCGTACCGAAGGAGATCAAGAACCACGAATACCGCGTCGGCCTGACGCCCGCCGGGGTGCACGCACTGACTTTGGCCGGCCATGAAGTCCTCGTCGAGACGAACGCCGGCGCGCGCATCGGTTTCGCCGACGCCGACTACGCCACCGCCGGCGCGCGCATCGCAGCCAGCGCCGCCGAGGTCTACGCCCGGGCGGAGATGGTGGTCAAGGTGAAGGAACTGCAGTCGGCGGAGTTCCCCCTGACGCGACCGGGGCAGATCCTCTACGCCTACCAGCACTTCGCCCCCGACCCCGACCTCCTGCAGCACGTCATCGACAGCGGCCTGTCCTGCGTCGCCTACGAAACCGTCACCGATGCGCAGGGCGAACTGCCGCTGCTGGCGCCGATGTCGCGCGTGGCCGGCCGCCTCGCCCCGCAGGTGGGCGCCTGGGCGCTACAGATGGCCAACGGCGGCTCGGGCGTGCTGCTCGGCGGCGTCGCCGGCGTGCCGCCCGGCAAGGTGGTCATCGTCGGCGCCGGCAATGTCGGCACCAACGCCCTGCAGATCGCCGTCGGCATGGGCGCCCAGGTGACGCTCTTCGACCGCGGCATCGACAAGATCGCCGCCCTCGACCGCATCTACCGCGGCCGCATCGCCACCGCTGTCGCCGACCCGCTGACGCTCGAACGCGCCATCGCCGATGCCGATCTCGTCATCGGCGCGGTGCTGATTCCCGGCAAGCTGTCGCCGAAGTGCATCCCGCGGGCGCTGCTGCGGAAAATGCGGCCCGGCTCGGTCATCGTCGACGTCGGCATCGACCAGGGCGGCATCGCCGAGACCTCGCGCCCGACCTCGCATTCCGAGCCGATCTTCGTCGAGGAAGGCATCGTGCACTACTGCGTGCCGAACATGCCCTCGGCGGTGGCGCGCACGGCGACGCTGGCACTGACCCAGGCCACCCTGCCCTACGCCCTCCGGCTGGCCAGCCTCGGCCTGCGCCGGGCGCTCGAGGAAGACGCCGGCCTCATGGCCGGCTTGCAGGTGCACGCCGGCAGGGTGACGCACGCGGGCCTCGCCGAGGACACGCAGCGGACTTTCACGCCGCCCGCGGAAGCCCTCGCACAAGCCACTCAAAATACATAAAAGTCATAAGCCTATAACCTCGCCAGGGTTGTATGCCGCGCCGCGAAAAGCGATAATTTGCGGTCGCGTTCCAGCAACCCGAAATGACCGGCTATCTCTTCATCGTCATCGGCGCCGTTCTCGTCAATAACGTCGTCTTCGGCCGCATCCTCGGCCTGTGCCCCTTCATGGGCGTTTCCAAGAAGCTGGAAACGGCCGTCGGCATGGGCGCAGCCACCACCTTCGTGCTGACGGTCGCCTCGGGCGCGGCCTACCTCATCGACCATTACCTGCTGCTGCCGAACGGCCTCGAATACCTGCGCACGCTGTCCTTCATCATCGTCATCGCCGGCCTCGTGCAGCTCACCGAGATGGTCGTCCAGAAGACCAGCCCGCTGCTGCACCAGGTGCTCGGCATCTACCTGCCCCTGATCACCACCAACTGCGCCGTGCTCGGCGTGCCGCTGCTCAACGTCGCCTTCAAGTACGACCTGCTCGAGTCGCTGCTGTTCGGCTTCGGCAGCGCGATCGGCTTCTCGCTGGCGCTGGTGCTGTTCGGCAGCCTGCGCGAGCGGCTCGAGGGCGCCGATGTGCCCGTCCCCTTCCGCGGCACCGCCATCGCCATGATCACCGCCGGCCTGATGAGCATCGCCTTCATGGGCTTCGCCGGGCTGGACAAATACTGATGTTGAGCGCCCTGCTCGTCATGGCCGGCATCGCGTTGGTGCTCGGCGCGATGCTCGGCTTCGCCTCGATCCGCTTCAAGGTGAAGGGCGACCCGCTGGTCGACAAGATCGACGCCATCCTGCCGCAGACGCAGTGCGGCCAGTGCGGCTTCCCCGGCTGCAAGCCCTACGCCCAGGCCATCGCCAAGGGCGAGGCCGAGATCAACCAGTGCCCGCCCGGCGGCGAGGAAGGCATCCGCAAGCTGGCCGATCTCCTCGGCAAGGAATTCAAGCCGCTCTCCGCCGAGCACGGCGTGGAGAAGCCGAAGCAGGTGGCCTTCATCGACGAGGCTCTCTGCATCGGCTGCACGCTGTGCACCCAGGCCTGCCCGGTCGACGCCATCGTCGGCGCCGCCAAGCAGATGCACACCATCGTCGCACCGCTGTGCACCGGCTGCGAACTGTGCGTGCCGCCCTGCCCGGTCGACTGCATCGCCATGGTGCCGGTGCCGGAGACGGTGGAAACCTGGAAGTGGAAGTACCCGGTGGTGCCGCTGAAAGTCGTGGAACACGCCTGATGCTCGCCAGCCTGTTCAAGTTCAGGGGCGGCGTCAAGCCGGCCTCGCACAAGGACGAATCGACGCAGGCGCCGATCGCGCGCGCACCGCTGCCGTCCCGCCTGGTCGTGCCGCTGCGCCAGAGCGCGGGCGGCACGCCGCAGCCGCTGGTGGCCGCCGGGCAGAAGGTGCTCAAGGGCGAGCGCATCGGCGCGCCCGAGGGCAGCTTTTCCGCCGCCATCCACGCCCCCACCTCGGGCAGCGTGCGGGCGGTCGAATCGCGCATGCTGCCGCATCCCTCGGGCCTCTCGGCGCCCTGCGTGGTGATCGAGCCGGACGGCGAGGAACGCTGGATCGAGCGCGCGCCGGTGGCCTACGCGGCGGCATCGCCCGAGGCCCTGCGCGACCTGCTGCGCGACGCAGGTGTTGTCGGCCTCGGCGGCGCCACTTTTCCCAGCCATCTGAAGCTGAAGCCCGGCGCCGCCGGACGCATCGGCACGCTGATCATCAACGGCGCCGAATGCGAGCCGTGGATCACCTGCGACGACCTGCTGATGCGCGAACGCGCGGGCGAGATCGTCCGCGGCATCGCCATCCTGCGCCACATCGCCTCGGCCGATCGCGTCCTGGTCGGCATCGAGGACAACAAGCCGCAGGCCATCGCCGCCATGCGCGCCGCCAGCGCGCAGGCACCCGGCGTCGAAGTCGTGCCGGTGCCGACGCGCTATCCGGCCGGCGGCGAGAAGCAGCTGATCCGCGTCCTGACCGGCATCGAGATTCCCTACGGCCGCATCGGCCCCGAATTCGGCGTGCAGTGCTTCAACGTCGGCACGGCCTGGAGCGTGCATCGCGCCATCGAGCTCGGCGAACCCCTGATCTCGCGCATCGTGACGCTCACCGGCAACGTCGAACGGCCCGGCAACTTCGAGGTGCTGATCGGCACGCCGATCGACGAACTGCTCGCGCTGGCCGTACCAAAGGCCGGCACCGATCGCTTCATCATGGGCGGCCCGATGATGGGCTTCACCCTGCCCCGAACCGACCTGCCGGTGACCAAGGCGGCGAACTGCATCCTCGCCGCCAGTCCGGCGCTGTTCCCGCCGCATGGGCCGGAAATGCCCTGCATCCGCTGCGGCGCCTGCACCCGCGCCTGCCCCGCCGAGCTGCAGCCGCACGAGCTGTACTGGTTCTCGCGCGCGAAGAACTTCGGCAAGGCGCAGGAGTACGGCATCTTCGACTGCATCGAGTGCGGCTGCTGCGCCTACGTCTGCCCCTCGAACATCCGCCTGGTGGACTACTACCGCTTTGCCAAGACCTCGATGCGCGCGCT
>CAJPFL010000019.1 GCA_905339315.1 Rhodocyclaceae bacterium | reverse complement strand
GGGCGCGACGACGCCCTTCGTCATGATGCAGACCATCTCCTCGCTCTACCGCGTGCCGCACTGCCTCTACCACACCAAGGCGGTGTACACGAACAACCCCTACGCCGGCTCCTTCCGCGGCTACGGCAACCTGCAGGCCACTTTCGCCGTCGAACAGCACATGGACATGATGGCCGAGGCGGTCGGCATGGATCCCCTCGCCTTCCGCCTGAAGAACGCCCAGGACGCTGGCGAAGTGACGCCGCAGGGCATGCACTTCAAGAGCTGCGGCCTGAAGGAATGCCTGACCACCGCCGCCGAGGCGAGCGGCTTCCTGGCAAAAACCAAAGCCAACGCCGCCGAACGCGGCAAGCCAGGCCGCTTCAAGCGCGGCATCGGCATCGCCTCCATGCTGCACGTCGGCGGCGGCGCCAAGATATACCCGTCCGACGGCTGCGGCACCATCCTCAAGATGGACGACTTCGGCTCAGTGACGCTGATCACCGGCGCCTCCGAGATCGGCCAGGGCTCGGAAACCGTGCTGGCGCAGCTCGTCTGCGAGGAACTCGGCTTGCCGATGTCCGCCGTGCGGGTCGTCAACAACGACACCGAGATCACGCCGTGGGACGTCGGCGTGCACGCCTCGCGCACCACCTTCATCGCCGGCAACTCGGCCATCGGCGCGGCCAGGAAGGCGCGCGGCAAGATCCTCGCCGCGGCCGGCAAGATGGCCGACCTGAATCCGGACGAGCTCGACCTGCGCGGCAGCCACATCGTCGAAACGAAAAGCGGCAAGGTGGTGATGACCCTGGCCAAGCTGCTGCGCCAGCTGCACTTCAGCGACAAGGCCGAGCTGGTGATGACCTCCTTCTACTACGAGCCGCCCTCCAGGCACCAGGACAAGCACTTCAAGGGCGACGTCTCCGCCGCCTACGCCTGGGCGACGCAGGTGGTCGAGGTCGAGGTGGACACCGACACCGGCATCGTGCGCCTGCTCAAGGTCACCGGCGCCCATGACGTCGGCCGCATCCTCAACCGCCTCGGCCTCGAGGGCCAGATCGAGGGCGGCATCGTCATGGGCCAGGGCTACGCGCTGACCGAGGAGCTGATGGTCGAGAACGGCGTGGTGAGGAATCCCGGCTTCCGCGACTACAAGCTGGTGACGGCGCCGGAGATTCCCGAAATGGACGTGCGCTTCATCGAGACCATGGACGGCGAAGGGCCGCAGGGCGCCAAGGGCGTCGGCGAGGCGCCGGCGATCTGCATCGCCGCTGCCACCGCCAACGCCATCGAGAACGCCACCGGCGTGCGCATCATGGCGCTGCCGTTCACCCCGGAAAAAGTTTACCGGGCGCTCCACGCCGCCAAGGAGAAGGCCGCCGCATGAAGCGCCGCACCGTCCTCTCGATGGAG
>CAJPFL010000018.1 GCA_905339315.1 Rhodocyclaceae bacterium | reverse complement strand
CTCTATCAGTCCCCCGCCGGCCCGATCGCCGTCATCGATGTCATCTACGGCTTGAGAACCGAGATCGCAAGCAGCGGCAACGACTTCTTTGCCCACAAGACCGGATTCACGAGAAAGTCCCTGGCTGCGGCCTTGAGGCTGGCCGGCTTTCAGTTCGTCTTCAGCCGCACGGGAAACCTGGAAGTGACAGCTGTCGCTTTCAAGAACCAGCCCGGTGCCAGGGATGCCTCCCTCCTGAATCTTGCCGGCGATTTCACCGCCGAGCCGGATCCGACAAGGCGGCCAAATGCCGATCCGGCGATCGAGAGCGCAAACCTGAAAAGCCGCGGCAACGAGCTTCTGTCGAAGGGGAAACTGGACGAAGCGGCGGACTGCTACAGGCAGGCCATTTCGCTCAATCCGCGCCATGCCGAAGCGCATCTCAACCTGGGATTCGTCTTGCGGGAGCAGGGGCTGCATGACGATGCAGCGCGCTCCCTCAGGCAGGCCATTCAGATCAATCCGGAACTGGAGGACGCCTTTTACATACTCGGCGCCATTGCCGAGGAGCAGGGCAATTTCCAGGCAGCCATCGAATATCTGAGCAAGGCGATTGAACTGAACCCGACATTCGAAGTTGCCCGTCGCGACCTGTGCCGGGCGCTGTACAGGGGCGGCCAGTATGAATCCGCAGAAAAAACCATTGAAAAGGGGATGTCGCTCAACCCGAACAATGCGGACTTTCACTATTACCTGGGCAACCTGCGCATGCATGAAAAGCAGTTCGAGCGGGCAATCGCCTGCTATGAAAAGGCCCTTGCGTTGCGCCCGGACTATGCCGAGGTCCATTCCAACATCGGCAAGGCCCTCATGGAGCTGGGGCGCTACGAGGAATCGATTTCATGGTATCGGAAAGCGCTCGCGCTCGATCCGGATGCGGTCGGGGTCGAGGCGGTCGATTGCCTGATGTTTGCACGAAGCTACCAAAACGATTTCACGCCGGACCTGTACCTGACCGAAGCCAGGCGCTATGGCGAGATGGTGATGGCGAAAGCCAGGCCCTACCAGGACTGGACCGCCGACCCCGCCGCGCAGGCCTTGCGCGTCGGCATGGTCTCGGCCGACTTCCTGAGCCATCCCGTAGGCTATTTCCTGGAGAGCGTTCTCGCACACCTGAAATCACCGAGGCTCGAACTCGTGGCCTATCCCACCGTTGCCGAGGAGGATGACCTGACCGCTCGCATCAGGCCCTGTTTTTCGGCCTGGCATCCCATCGACAATCTCGGTGACGAAGCGGCGGCACGCAGAATCCACGATGACGGCATCCACATCCTGATCGATCTCTCGGGGCACACTTCCCACAACCGCTTGCCGGTATTCGCCTGGAAGCCCGCACCGCTGCAGGTGACCTGGCTGGGATACTTTGCTTCGACAGGCGTGCCCGGCATGGATTATCTGCTGGCAGACAGAACCTCCGTGCCGGAATCCGACCAGGCGCATTTCACGGAAAAGATATGGTATCTGCCGGACACCCGGCTTTGCTTCACACCGCCGACGGCAGTCGACAAGCTGAAACCGGCAATGCTGCCGGCCCGGCGCAACGGCTACCTTACCTTCGGCTGTTTCCAGAACCTGTCGAAGCTCAATGACGGCGTACTCGCCGTCTGGGGCCGCATCTTCAAGGCCTTGCCACAGGCACGGCTGAAGTTGCAGTGCAAGCAGATGGACGATCCCGCCGCGCGGGAGGCCCTGCTGCAGCGCTTTTCCCGGGCCGGCATCGCTTCCGAGAGGGTGAAAATAAGCGGGCCCGTCTTCAGGGAGGCGTATCTCGCGGCGCATGCCGAAATCGACGCGATACTCGACACCTTCCCCTATCCCGGCGGCACGACCACCTGCGAAGCGCTGTGGATGGGTGTGCCGACGCTGACGCTTGCCGGAAACACCCTGCTTTCGCGCCAGGGCGCAAGCCTGCTGGCCTGTGCCGGCCTCGAAGACTGGGTTGCCCATGACGAGGCGGAGTACATCGCAAAGGCAGTGGCGCTTGCCGGCGATATCGACCGGCTGGCGCAGCTCCGGGCCGGGCTGCGGGAAAAGGTGCTGGCGTCGCCGTTGTTCGATGCGCCGCGCTTTGCCGCCAATCTCGAAAAAGCCTTGCTCGAGATGTGGCGGCTGCATGCCGGTGGCAAATAGCAGAGGAATGGCAGTGCAGTACCGTCATGACGGCATGGCGATCTTCCCGGAGGGCATGCATAATCTGGCGTGCGTTGTGCCCGGGGAAGTGGCGTCCGCGTCGAGGCGTGGGCCGCTACCGGATTTGTGCGCAGCGCCGATGTCGGGGCTTAGGCCCATTACAGGGGGATGGCGCATGGCGTGATGCGTGCGCCGGCTCGGAGAAAAATCGTGAAACTCAGCCTGATCATGCCGGCCCGCAACGAGGCCGCCGCCCTTGGACCGCTGCTGGCGGAGATTCGGCGCCTGCTGCCCGAGGCAGAGGTGATCGTCGTCGACGACGGCTCGACCGACGGGACGGCGACAGTCGCTGCGGGATGCGGTGCGCGCGTCATCTCCCATCTTTATCCGAAGGGCAACGGCGCCGCAGTGAAGACGGGCGCCCGCGCCGCGACGGGCGACATCCTGGTGTTCATGGATGCCGATGGCCAGCACCGGCCCGAGGACATCCCCCGCCTGCTGGCGAAGCTGGAGGAAGGCTACGACATGGTGGTCGGCGCGCGCGGCATGCAGGATCATGCCGGTGCACACAGGGGATTCGCCAATGCTGTCTTCAACTGGCTGGCCAGCTGGATGGTCAACCATCGCGTGGACGATCTCACCTCGGGCTTTCGTGCCGTGCGTGCGGAGCGCTTCCGCCGTTTCATCTACCTGCTGCCGAACAGCTTTTCCTATCCCACCACCTGCACGATGAGTTTCTTTCGTGCCGGCTTCGGTGTCGCCTATGTTCCGGTCAGCATGCCGCCGCGCATCGGCGAAAGCCACATCCGCCCGTTTCGCGACGGCGTGCGCTTCATCCTCATCATCATCAAGATCGGCACGCTGTATTCGCCGCTGAAGCTGTTTCTGCCGATTTCCGGCGCCTTCTTCGCCACCGGGACGGGTTATTACACGTACACCTACCTGACGTCGCATCGCTTCACCAACATGAGCGCGCTGCTGTTCATCACCTCGGTGCTGGTATTCCTGATCGGACTGGTGTCCGAACAGATCACGATGCTCACCTACAAGGACAGTGATCAAGAATCCTCCTGAGGGACGTGGCCGTATCCTGGTGCTGTCGTCGACCTTCCCGCGCTGGGAAGGCGATACCGAGCCGGGATTCGTGTTCGACCTGTGCCGCCATCTGGCAGCGGAACTGGAAGTCACCGTTCTGGCGCCGCACGCCGCCGGGGCCCGGTTGCGGGAAACCCTCGCTGGCGTGAGCGTGGTGCGCTACCGCTATGGCCCTTCCAGTTGGGAAAAGCTCGCTTACGGCGGCGGCATCATGGCGAACCTGCGGCGGAATCCGCTGTTGTTTCTCATGCTTCCCCCGTTTTTTCTCGGCCAGCTCATGGCCTTGCTGGCCTTGATGCGGCGCCTGCGTCCAGCGGCGCTGCATGCGCACTGGATCGTTCCCCAGGGCATGGTGCTGGCGGCGGCGTTGCCGGGCCGCACGAGACCCCGGGCGATCTGCACCGCTCACGGCAGCGACGTGTCGGCCCTGCGGGGAGGTTTCTGGCGGCGGCTGAGGCGGTGGGTGACGTTGCGCTGCGACCGGACCGTAGCGGTGAGCGAGGCGTTGAAAGCGCAACTGGTTTCGGAAGGATGCCCGCCTGAACAAGTCGACGTGATTCCGATGGGCGCCGACCTGCGGCGCCTCTTCGTGCCGGATGGCAGTCCGCGCAGCAATGCAGAAATTCTTTTTGTCGGGCGCCTGGTGCCGGGCAAGGGCGTCGACATTCTCCTGAATGCCCTGCCCGCGGTACTGGCCAAGCTGCCGGAGGCGAGATTGACCGTGGTGGGCGATGGGCCCGAGCGGGCCAGCCTCATCGATCTGACGCGCCGGCTGGATCTCGAAAGCCGGGTGGCGTTTGCAGGCTCCGTCGCACATGCTTCGCTGGCGGCACACTATCGCCGGGCTGCGCTGCTGGTGCTGCCCTCGCGCGAGGAGGGTTTCGGCCTTGTCCTGGTGGAAGCGCTCGGCTGCGGTTGTCCGGTCGTGGCGAGCGAGCTGCCCGCGATTCGCAGCCTGCTACTGGAGGGGCAGGCGGGCCGGCTGTTCCAGGCCGGAAATGCCGCGGATCTTTCGCAGGCGATAACCGGGATGCTGGCGGACGGCGCGCGCAGCAAGGCGCTGGCCGAGCGGGGGCGACAGCATGTGTTGTCCCAGTACGACTGGCAGGCCATCGCCCGGCGCTACGCCGCGCTCCTGATGCCCGCCGCGGCTGCAGGCGAAAGCGGAGGTGGCCATGCATGATGCCTTGCGGCGCCTGCTCCGCGACCCATTCGGCACCGCCGCGCGCGCCTGGCATAAATTGGTGATCGCGCCGCGGCGCTACGCCGTTGGCGACGATTACGATGCGGCGCGCTACTGGGAGGAGCGCTTCCTCAGGCATGGCCCCTCGCTGGCCAGCGTCGGCGACGAGGGCATGAGCGAGGCGGAAATTCGTGCCGCCTATGCCTCGCAGGCTGGGGAGATCTTCGGCATGCTGGAGCGTGCCGGGGTCGGGATTGCCGGATCCCGCCTGCTGGAAATCGGCTGCGGAAACGGCTATTACGCCGAGCTGCTGCGCGCGCGCGGCCTGGCGCAATACCAGGGACTTGACATTACCGATGCCTTTTTCCCGCTGCTGCGGGAAAAATTTCCGGGCTTCCGCTATGTCCGCGGCGACATCACTGCGGACAGGATCGAGGGCGAATTCGACGTGGTGCTGATGGTCGACGTCATCGAGCATATCGTGACGGA
>CAJPFL010000017.1 GCA_905339315.1 Rhodocyclaceae bacterium | reverse complement strand
TATGCCCTCCTCGACCCGTCTGAGGTCAACACCGGGGCGGTAGGTAACATGGATTTCCATCAGCCCGGAACGGTTGAACAGCTCCAGGGCGCGCGCGGCAGGAATATAAACGGTATCGTCCAGATCGAAGCCCAGAATCTGGCCTTTGGGCTCCATTACGCCGATCACACGGTAACGCTGCCCGCCAACGCGCAGATAACTGCCGAGCGGATTGCTGTCGCCGTACAGCTCCTGGCGCACCTTGGCACCCAGCACGACGAAAGCGCGCGCCTGGCTCGGTTCTTCGTCCGGCAAAAAACTGCCGGTGCGCACGTAGATGCGCAACGCCTGCGGCATCTCGTGGCCGACGCCATTCACCATGGTGCGGCGTGTCTTGCCATTGGCGCGCACCTCGGCATTTCCCTGTACGCTGGGACTGACATATTCGGCAAACGGGACATGGCGCAACGCCTCCGCATCCTCGAGGGTAAGCGGTTTGACCGAGCCAAACATGCCGACGCTCGCTCCATGCGTCTGCGTCTTGCCCGGCTGGACGCCGATGATATTTGTGCCGAATTGCGAGAACTCGGATAACACGAACTGGTTCAGGCCTTCGCCGATGGAAGTGAGCAGGATCACCGCCGCCACACCGATGGCAATGCCCAAACCGGTCAGAAGACTGCGCAGGCGGTAGGCCGTAAATGTGGAAAGCGTCAGACTTAGCAGATCTCTAGTAAACATGGGCACCCTTAACGCCGCGCCAAGGCCAGCACCGGATCGAGCTGCGCCGCGCGCCTTGCCGGCCACACGCTGAACAGGATACCGGTTCCCAATGCCGTGCCGAATGCCGCCAGCACCGCCCACCACGGTGCACTGACCGGCAGCGCCGGATAAAACTGCCCGATGACCGCGCTGCCGATCTCGCCCAGCAGCAGCCCGGCCATACTGCCTATCCCTGACAGTAGCACGGCCTCGGCAAAGAACAAGCGGCGTATCTCGCTCGATGGCGCGCCCAGTGCCTTGAGCAGGCCGATTTCCTGAGTGCGTTGCGCAACCGCGATCAGCATGACGTTCATGATCAGCACGCCCGCCACAGACAGGCTGATGGCGGCAATACCGCCCACTGCCAGCGTCAGTGCATGCAGGATGCGGTCGAATGTCGCCAGCACCGCATCCTGGGTAATCACGGTGACATCGCGCTCGCCGCCATGCTGCTGCATCATGATGTCCTCGGCATCTTTCTGCGCGCGCGCAATCAGGTCACGGCTCTTGGCCTCGACCAGGACGCGGAACAAGGCCTGGGTATTGAACAGCATGTGCGCCGACGCGACCGGCACCACCACCAGGTCATCGGTGTTCATGCCCATGGATTCCCCCTGCGAGGCCAGCACGCCGATCACGCGAAAGCGCCGGTCACCGAGGTGCAGCCACGCACCCACCGCCGCTTCCGAGCCGAACAGTTCGCGCTTGATCTTGGCGCCCAGCACGCATACGGGCGAGGCCGATTGCATGTCAATGGCTGGCAGGAACTGCCCCTGCGCCAGCTCCATGTGGCGTATCGGCAGCAAATCCGCGGTGGAGCCCAGCACCACCACCTCCCGGTTGCGCGCCCCATGCGAAGCCAGCGCCGTGCCGATGGTGAGCGGTGCGATGCGGCGGACGGCCGTGCTGCGCAACAGGGCCTGCGCATCGTCCAGCACGATGTCGCGCTCTGTCTGGCCGAGCAACATGCCCGGGTTGACCCCCGCAGTTTCGGAACGACCCGGCAGCACAATCACCAGATTGCTGCCCAGCGAAGAAAACTGGCCCACCACATAACGGCGCGCGCCTTCGCCCAGCGCGGTGAGGATCACGACAGCGGCCACGCCTATGGACATGGCCAGGATCATCAACAGCGTGCGCGAACGCGCTCCGCGCAAACTGCCAGAGGCGAACAGCAGGGTATCGGTAAGGTTCATGCCTGGCTGATATTGCGCGTGTCGGAAACGATCCGGCCGTCTACCATCTGCAGCTGGCGCGCCGCGCGCTGGCCCAAGGCCGGGTCATGCGTCACCAGAATCAGGGCCACGCCCTGCCCCACCAGTTGTTCCAGCAAACTCATCACTTCCTTGCCGGTGGTCTGGTCCAGATTGCCGGTTGGCTCGTCCGCCAGCAACACTGCGGGCCGCATGATGGTGGCGCGCGCAATCGCCACGCGCTGACGCTGCCCGCCGGAAAGCTGGTCGGGGCGGTGACCGGCCCGGTCTGCCAGGCCATAGCTCTCCAGCAACTGCCCCACCCGCTCCTTGCGCTCCTGGGGTGGCACACCCGCGAGAATCAGCGGCAACTCGATGTTCATGGCAGCAGAAAGGCGCGGCACCAGATGGAAAAACTGAAACACGAAGCCGATTTTTTCGCGCCGCACCTGCGCCTGATGCTCATCATCCAGCGTCGTGACATCCAGGCCGTCCAGGCGATACATGCCGGAACTGGGACGATCCAGCAGGCCAATCAAATTCAGCAGCGTGGATTTGCCGGAGCCGGACGGCCCCATGATGGAAACATATTCGCCCGCAACCAGATGCAGGTTGATGTTGCGCAGCGCGGGCACTTCCTGCCCGCCCACCATGAAGATGCGGCTGACATCGGCGAACTCGATCATTTGGCTGACGATGCCGTTTCCGGAGGGGCCGTTTCCGGGTTGACGCGCGCGCCGGCCTTCACTCCGGCGCGGTCGAGCGAGGAGACGATCTGGTCTCCTTCATTCAACCCCGAAACAATCTCGGTATATTCCCAGTTCGACAGACCCGTGGTGACGCGACGATCTTCCAGCACCCCATCGGCTTTATAAAGCAGCACGCGCTTGCCTTCCAGCAGCGTTTGCGTGGGGATGCGCAACACATTTTCATGTGCGTCATGCACGATCTCGACATCGGCACTGTAGCCTACCAGCAGATTTTCAGCCTTGGGCAACTCGATAAATTCAACTTCCACCTCGACCGTGCGCGCCTGCTTCTCGAGCTCAAGCACATAAGGCGCGATGCGCTTCACTTTGCCTGCGAACTGCCTGCCCTTGATTGCGTCCAGCGTGATGCGGCTCACTTGCCCTATCTTGATATGGGCCGAATCCACCTCATCTATCGGCGCGCTGACAAACAGGCAGCGATCATCGATCAGATCGATTGCGGGTGGCGTGGGAATGCCCGGCGGCGATGGCGTGGCATATTCGCCCAACTCGCCGCTGATGTCCGCCACGATGCCGTCGAACGGCGCGCGCAGCACCAGGCGTTCCAGGCCTGCGCGCGACACCGAGATGCGTGTCCGGCTCTGCTCAATTTCGCTGCGCGCCGTATCGCAGGAAGCCTGGCGCGCCTTGGCATTCGACACGGCCCGTTCCACCGCCTCCACAGAAATGAAACCCTTCTCGCGCAATTGCTGTGCCCGCGCAGCGTCGCGCTGAGCCGTTTCCGCCACAGTGCAGGCTTCCCGCTCACGCGCCGTGGATGTCTTCAGCTGCTCCTGCGCCAAGCGTTCTTGCGCCACAAGATCGTTGTTCCACAGCTCCAGCAACACCTGGCCCGCAGCAACCCGCTGGCCTTTCTGCACGCGCAGCTGGGAAATCTGCCCGCCGGCCGGTGGCGCCAGCTTGGCGCGGCGGCAAGCCTTGATGGTGCCGGCGCGGGTGTTGCTGACTGTCGCCTCGACCGGGCCGCGCTCCACTTTCAGCAAGGTAACGGGCAACGGCTTGGGGCGTGTGAAATACCAGGCGGCAAGTGCCAGCAAGATGAGTACCGCGATAACAGCAAAGTGACGCAGTGAAAACCCGCGTTTGCCATGTTGTGGCAGGGCCATTCAACCTCCTGAGCAATCCATTACCGGGATACGATGCTGCCGACGGCGTGGGGCAGGCAATGACGCATTGCCCTATGGATTATATGCAAACCAAGATTGGCACGGAAGCAATATGACCTGCACGCGTTGAAAATAGAGCCCATATCAGTATCTGAAGCATGCTCATTCAAGCGATATCTGCGTTAATATGCACATAAAAGCGGTATCTGCATTTTCCTTGCAATCATCATCGGATCAAAGAACAACTGATTCTTCGGGAACAGGTCTTGAACGAACAAACCGGCACGGCGATGAATAGAAAACCCCCGCACGGACGGGAAATCTTTCATTACAGTCTGTTCCTGCCTTTTCTGGTGCTGCTTATCACCCTGCTTGTCACTTATGAAGTATGGAAGGGTGCGCAGCAAGATGCCGAGCAGGTGCTGCAAGGCCAATTCGATTTCAGCGTGCGCAATGTCGTTGACGATGTCGAAAAGCGCATGAAGACATACGAGCAAGCAATGCGCGGGGTGGACGGGCTGTTCGCCCATGCCAACGCCGTGCAACGCACTGAATTCCGCGACTATGTGGGCAGGCTGCGGCTGAAGGAAAACTACCCCGGCATCCAGGGCATACGCTTTATCCAGCTTGTTCCGTCTGCACAAAAAGACGCGCATATTGCCGCCGTGCGCAAGGAGGGCTTGCCCGAATACACCATACACCCTGAAGGCCAGCGCGACGTCTATACCCCGGTTGTTTACATTGAGCCGTTTGATGCGCGCAACCAGATCATTTTCGGCTATGACATGTTCTCCGACCTGGAAAAACCGCCGGGCGGCGACACCCCGGGAACGCGCCGTACCGCCATGGAACAGGCGCGTGATACCGGCGAGGTTGCGATCTCCGGCAAGGCGAGACTGCTGTTCGAAGGCAGCAAGGACATACAATCCGGCTTCCTGATGTTTCTGCCGGTCTACAAGCACGAGGCGCCGCACGCTACCGTTGCCGAGCGCCGGGCCAACATCATAGGCTGGGTCGGTTCCGTATTCCGTGCCGGCGACCTGATGACCGGGATTATCGGCGATCATTCCGACACTATCGATGTCGACCTCTACGACGGCGAAAAAATCTCGGAAAACTCGCTGATGTACGAATCAGACTTCGAAAATTCCCCAGGCAGTGACCTGAATGCGCGCTTCCATAGCAGCAAGCTCATCAATATTGCCGGCCACAACTGGACGCTGCTGATCAGCTCCAGGCCCGGCTTCGAGGCGCTGCTGGACAAGAAAAAGCTGCGGACTGTGGCGTCTGTCGGTATCGGCGCAAGCGTGCTGCTGACGCTGATCGCGTGGCTGCTGGTACATGGGCGGATGCGCGCGCTGCAAGCAGCGGCGGCAACGCAGCGCGAAAGCTTCAAGATCGAGACGCTGATGCGCACGGCCAGTGACGGCATCTATGTCTTTGACCTCGATGGCAATGTGGTGCAGGTGAACGATGCGTTCTGCCGCATGCTCGGCTACACGCGCGAGGAAATGCTGTCGATGAACGTGGCCCAGTGGAATGCGCAATGGGCGGAAGATGAACTGAAGGCAAAAATTGCCGCACTGGGGAGCAGCAACCCGGTGTTTGAAACCCGTCACCGCCGCCGTGATGGCCGCATCATCGATGTCGAGATCAGCGCGTCCAGCGTGGAGATCGGCGGCCAGCACCTGGTATATAACGCATCGCGCGACATCACCGAACGCAAGCGCGCCGAAGAAGAACTCCTCGAGTTGAACGAAAACCTGGAAGAGCGTGTTGACGAACGCACCCGGGAGCTGGCCCATGCCAAGGAACTGGCCGAAGCCGCCAGCCTTGCCAAGAGCGCCTTCCTCTCCAACATGAGCCACGAAATCCGCACGCCGATGAACAGCGTGATGGGCATGGCGCACCTGGCGCTCAGGACCGACCTCAACCTCAGACAGCGCGACTATCTGGAAAAGATTCGCCATTCCGGCGAACACCTGCTCGGCATCATCGACGACATCCTGGACTTCTCCAAGATCGAGGCCGGCAAGCTCAGCATCGAGACCGTGGATTTCAAGCTCGACGATGTCATGGAAAATCTCGCCAACATGGTCGGCCTGAAAGCAACCGAAAAGCACCTCAAGTTCATGCTGGATATCGATCCCGCCCTCTCTGCCCCGCTGCGCGGCGACCCGCTGCGCCTGGGACAAGTGCTGATCAATCTCGCCAACAATGCCGTCAAGTTCACCGAGCAGGGCGAAATCAGCGTGCGTGCCAGAAGGCTGGAAGAAAGCGCGACGGATGTGCGCGTGCGCTTCGAGGTGCGCGACAGCGGCATCGGCATCAGCGCT
>CAJPFL010000016.1 GCA_905339315.1 Rhodocyclaceae bacterium | reverse complement strand
TGCATGCCCTACGGGACGCAGTCGTTGCGAGGAAATACATCATGGGAAATAGCCTTCAGTCAGTCGTGTGGTGGAAGAAACCCGCTCAGGGCGCCATTCCTGCCGGCCCGCTGGTGAAGCTCAGCATCGACGGCCAGCCGGTCGAGGCGCCCGCCGGCGCCTCGCTGCTGTCAGCGGCCACCGCGGCCGGCATCTACATCCCGGCGCTGTGCGCCCACCCCGACCTGCCGCCCTCCTGTCAGCGCGGCGGCGGCGACAGCGGCTGCAATCTCTGCGTCGTCGAGATCGCCGGCACCGCCGGCATGCGCACCTCCTGCTCGATCGCCGTGGAGGAAGGCATGGCGGTGACCACCCGGTCGCCTGCCATCGACAAGCTGCGCCAGGAGCGCATCGCCAAGACGCTCGGCAACCACCCGCACAACTGCCTCACCTGCCCGCAGCGCGAAGGCTGCAGCCGCACCACCTGTTCCTTCGGCAACCCGGTCGAGCAGCGCTGCTGCTCGATTTTCCATACCTGCGAGCTGCGCAAGGTGTCCGACTACATCGGCATCCCGGCAACGACGCCGAATTACAAGCACATCCAACTCCCCGTCATCAAGGACGAGCCGTTCTACGACCGCGACTACAACCTGTGCATCGATTGCCGCCGCTGCCTGGTGGCCTGCAACGAGGTGCGCGGCGTCGGCTGCCTGGAAGTGAAGAACACCGAGGGCCGCACCTGGGTCGGCACCATCGCGCCGACGCTGATCGAATCCGGCTGCAAGTTCTGCAGCGCCTGCGTCACCGTCTGCCCGACCGGCGCGTTGATGGACCGCACCCTCGACGTCGCGCGCAAGGAGGAATCGCAGGTCCCCTGCAAGCACACCTGCCCGGCCGGCATCGACGTGCCGCGCTACGTCCAACTCGTCGGCCTCGGCAAGTACTCCGAGGCCGTCGCCGTGGTGCGCGAGAAGCTGCCCTTCCCCGGCATCCTCGGCCGCGCCTGCTTCTCGCCCTGCGAGTCGGCCTGCCGGCGCAAGCACCTCGATGAGCCGGTCTCCATCCGTAGCCTGAAGCGCATCGCCGCCGACAACGACACCGGCCTCTGGCGCCAGTACTCGAAGCAGCTGCCGCCGACGGGCAAAAAGGCCGCCATCATCGGCGCCGGCCCGGCCGGACTGACGGCGGCCTACTACCTGGCCAAGAAGGGCCACGCCGTCACCGTCTTCGACGCCCTGCCCGCCGCCGGCGGCATGGCGCGCTACGGCATCCCTTCCTACCGCGTGCCGCTCGACGTCATCGACCAGGAAGTCGCCGAAGTCACCAAGCTCGGCGTGGAGATCCGCTACAACACCCGCATCGACCAGATCGACGAACTGTTCGCGCAGGACTACGAGGCGGTCTTCATCGGCATCGGCGCCCAGGGCGGCGACAAGCTCGGCCTGCCCGGCGACGGCCTGCCCAACGTCGTCGACAGCCCGACCTTCCTGCGCGCCGCCACGCTCGGCCTGATCGGCACGCCGGATACCGACATCGTCATCGGCAAGCGCGTCGCCGTCATCGGCGGTGGCAACGTCGCCACCGACAACGCCCGCTCCGCGCGCCGCCTTGGCGCCGAGACGGTCGACATGGTGTATCGCCGCACGCGCGAGGAAATGCCGGCGCGCGACGACGAGGTGCTGGGCTGCGAGGAGGAAGGCGTTAACCTGCGCTTCCTGCTGGCGCCGAAGAAGATCGAACTGAATGAGTCCGGCAGTTCGCGCCTGAAGATCACCTACGCGAAGATGCAACTGGGCGAGCCGGACGCCTCCGGCCGCCGTCGCCCCGTCGAGATCGCCGGCAGCGAGTTCGCCGAGGACGTTGATCTCGTCATCGCCGCCATCGGCCAGTATCCGAAAAAGTACGAAGGCTTCGGCGTGCAGACGAATGACAAGGGCCGCATCATCGTGCGCGCCGATTCGATGCTGACCTCGAAGCCGAAGGTCTATGCCGGCGGCGACTGCGTGCTCGGCCCGTCGACCCTGATCGAATCCGTCGCCCAGGGCCGCATCGCCGCCGC
>CAJPFL010000015.1 GCA_905339315.1 Rhodocyclaceae bacterium | reverse complement strand
TACGCCGAAGGCTGGGCCGAGTGGGCAGCCGACGGCGCGCTGCCGGTCGACAGCGTGTCCTACCCGGAGCGCGCGCAGCCCGTCGCAGCAAAAAGTCAGCCGCCGCAGGACGGCGCCGCGCGTTCGCCGGCGCTGCTCGCGGTGACCCTCGTCCTCGTCGTCACCGCCTTCATCGCCGGCTGGTTCGCGCGACGGAGGGCCGCCTGATGGACATCCTCTTCCACGTCAGCACCGAGGCCGGCGGGCAACTGCTCGCGCCGCTGGCGCGCGCCTGCCGTCGCCGCGGCCATGCCTTCGGCGCCTTCTTCACCCACGAGGGCGTGCGCGGCCTGCTGGATGCGGAACTGCAGGCGGCGCTCGAAGGCAGCCGCGCGGTGGTGTGCGAGGAATCCTGGCACCGCTTCTGCGCCGACGCCGCCTGCCCGGCCGAGCTCGGCAGCCAGACGGCGAATAGCGCCCTGATGGGCGAGGCGAAGAAAGTGGTGAGCCTGTGAGCACGGAGAAAAAACTCCTCGTCCTGGCCCGGCGCGACCATGCCGAGGCGATGCGCGTGGCGGCCGGCCTGACCATCTTCGGCCATGCCGTCAGCCTGGTCTTCATGGACCGGCCGGTGGAGGACACCGCCGAGAACGCCGCCAACGCCGAGCTGCTGGAACTGACCGGCATCGAACCGCAGACCACCGTTGCCGAGATGGCGGAAGATCTGCCGCTGCTGGACGCCGTCGGCCTTGCCGCGGCGCTGGCCGATGCCGATGCGGTGCTGAGCCTGTGAAGATCCTCGAACTGAACACCGGTCTGTTCCCCGACGCCCAGACCGTGAGCGCCGCCCTGCGGCAGATGGAGCCGGCGCATCGCGTCGACGCCATCGACCTGCGACGTCGGGACATGGAGGACGAAGCCTGGGAGCGCGTCATCGATGCGATCCTCGACTCCGATCTGACGATAACCATCTGAGAAGGAGACAGGGAATGAAAACGCTATTTTCGACACGATGGGGCGCGCTGCTGGCGGCGATGCTCTTCCTCCTGCTGTCGGCGCGCGCGGCGACGGCGGCCGATCCGCTGGTGAGCATCGACTGGCTGAAGGCCAACCTCGGCAAGCCGGGCATCGCCATCGTCGACTTCCAGCCGCCGCCCGACTACCTGCGCGCCCACATCCCCGGCGCGGTGAACAGCAGCTACGCCAAGGACGGCTGGCGCGAGGAGCGCGCATCCGACAAGGTGCCCGACATGTTCCCCGAGAAGCTCGACAAGCTCGTCGCCCACATCGGCAGCCTCGGCATCGACAACGCCACCCACGTGGTGCTGGTGCCGATGGGCATGAACTCCACCGACGTCGGCGTCGCCACGCGCGTCTACTGGACCTTCAAGGTGCTCGGCCACGACAACGTTTCGATCCTCGACGGCGGCATGGCGGCGTGGACCAGGGAGCAGGACAAGACCAAGGCCAACCCGGTGCAGGCCGGCGCGCAGAAGGCCGAGGCGAAGGCCTTCAAGGCCAGCCTGCGCAAGGAAATGCTGGTCACGATGGACGACGTCAAGAAGGCCATGAAGGGCGGCGTGCTGCTGGTCGACCATCGTCCCGAAGACCAGTACGTCGGCATCAACCGCCATCCGAAGTCGCCGGAGAGCGGCACCCTGGCCGGCGCGAAGAACCTGCCCAACGGCTGGATGACGGTGAACGGCATGGGCCAGTTCCGCAGCAAGTCGCAGCTCGAGCAGCTCTACAAGGTCGCCGGCGTGCCGACCAGCGGCGAGCAGATCAACTTCTGCAACACCGGCCACTGGGCCTCGGTCGGCTGGTTCGTCTCGAGCGAGCTGATGGGCAACAAGAAGGCGCGCATGTACGACGG
>CAJPFL010000014.1 GCA_905339315.1 Rhodocyclaceae bacterium | reverse complement strand
GGCAAGGAGGCGGGCAAGCCGGCGCCGGCGGAGAAGCCGCTCGACTTCTCGCCGATCAAGGGGCTGAACGCCAGCGGCACGGTGAAGATCGGCCAGCTGCAGGTGTCGAACGTCAAGGCCAGCAACGTGCGCCTCGAGGTCAAGGCCGCCGGCGGCAAGCTAGACGTCGCGCCGCTCTCGGCGAATCTCTACGACGGCAGCCTGGCCGGGGCGCTGTCGGTCAACGCCAACAACAATCAGGTGGCGCTGAAGCAGTCGCTCACCAACGTCAACATCAACCCGCTGATGAAGGACGCCATCGACAAGGACCTGCTGGAAGGGCGCGGCAACGTCGCGGTGGATGTCACGACCGTCGGCACCACGGTTGCGGCGCTGAAGAAGGGACTGAGCGGCACGGCCAGCATGAACCTGCGCGATGGCGCCATCAAGGGCATCAACCTGGCGAAGACCTTCCGCGAGACCAAGGCCGTGTTCACGACGCGCAAGGACGCCGTGCAGCAGGCGAAGCAGACCGAGAAGACGGACTTCTCCGAGCTGACGGGGACGTTCCGCATCGCCAACGGCGTGGCGCGCAACGACGACCTGAGCATGAAGTCGCCCTTCATCCGCCTCGGCGGGGCGGGCGACATCAACATCGGCGAGGACCGCATGGACTACCTGGCGAAGGCCAGCGTCGTGGCCAGCGCCGGCGGCCAGGGCGGCAAGGACCTCGATCACCTGAAGGGCATGACCGTGCCGGTGCGGGTCAGCGGCCCCTTCGACAAGCTGTCCTACAACATCGAGTTCGGCGGCCTGGTGGCGGAAGCGGCCAAGGCCAAGGTCGAGGAGAAGCTGAAGGAAACGGTGAAGGGCGGGAAGCCCGAGGACATGCTCAAGGGCCTGTTCAAGAAGTAGCCGCCGCCAGCCGCTGCAGCAGCGCCGGCAGGACGATGCCGGCCGCGCCCTGCAGGGCGAAATGCGCATGGCGCGTCAGCACCGTGCGCTCCGGATTGACCTCGACGACGGTGGCGCCGGCCGACAGCGCCCGCAGCGGCAGCTCCGCCGCCGGATACACCTGGGCCGAGGTGCCGACGCTGAGGAACACCTCGCAGTGCTCGGCCGCCTCCTCCGCCCGCGCCAGGGCGTCGGCCGGCAGCATCTCGCCGAACCAGACGACGTCGGGCCTGAGCCAGGCGCCGCAAGGGCAGCGCGGCGGCGATTCGTCCGGCGGGAATTCGCTGACGATGGTGTCCTCGCGCGAGCATTTCACCCGGGCGATGTTGCCGTGCAGCTCGACCACCTCGCGCGAGCCTGCGCGCTGGTGCAGGCTGTCGATGTTCTGCGTCACCAGCGTGAAGCGGGCGAAGCGCTGCTGCAGCGCCGC
>CAJPFL010000013.1 GCA_905339315.1 Rhodocyclaceae bacterium | reverse complement strand
TCCGCCTGCAGGTCGGCCATGTGCGCCTGCTTCGGCATCCAGTCCGGGCCGGGGAAGCTGCCGGCATCGCCCGCCACGTAGACGCGCTCCTTCCCCTCGACGCGGCATTGCGCGTCGGCCTTGATCAGCCCGCCGGGCGAGCGCGGCAGGTCGGTGTTGTCGAACCAGGCGTTGCCGGTGAGGCCGGGCATGAAGACGATCAGGTCGGCAGCGAACTCGCCGCCCTCGGTGTTCACCTTGCCCGGCTCGAATCCGGCGAGCTTGTGGCCGAGGTAAGTACTGATGCCGCGCCGCTGCATTTCGCCGAGCAGTCGTTCGACGGCCTTCTCGCCGAGCCGGTTGCCGGGATTCGGCATGGGGTTGAAGAACGTGAGCGCAATCCTGTCGCGCCGCCCCTCGCGCCGCAGCTGCGTGTCGAGGCCGAAGAGGAACTCGAAGATCGGCCCGCCGCGCATGGCCGAGGACTCGTTCGGGTTGCCGGCGAAACCGAGCGCGATCGTGCCGCCCTGCATGGCCTGCACCGCGTCGCGCAGGCGCTCCACCGCGGCGATGCCCTCGCAGGGCGTGATGGCATGCTCGATGCCGGGCAGTTTCTTGATGAAGCGGCCGCCGCAGGCGATGACAAGGCCATCGTTGTCCACCAGCCCGGCGGTGGTCAGGACGGTGCGGCCGCCGTTCTCCAGCCCGGTCGCCTCGCCTGCGTGGAAGTCAATGCCGTTGCGCGCGAAGAAGTTCTGCAGCGGGATGCGCAGGTCCTCGGCGCGGCGCTTGCCCGAGGGCAGCCAGATCAGGCTGGGCAGGAAGACGAGTTCCGGCCGCGGGCCGATGACGGTGATGCCGACCTGTTTGTCGAGCTGGCGCAGCCGGCGCGCGGCGGAGAGCGCCGCGAAGCCGGTGCCGATGATGGCGATGCGTTTCATGTCACTCCTTAAGGGCTTGGTCGAGGTCGGCGATGAGGTCCGCGGCATCCTCCAGGCCGACGGACAGGCGCAGCATGGCGTCGGAGATGCCGCGCCGCGCGCGCTCCTCCGGCGTGAGTCCGTGGTGGGTGGTGGTGGTCGGCTGCGTCACCAGGCTCTCGGCGCCGCCCAGGCTGGGCGCCAGGGCGAACAGCTTGAGGCGGTCGGCCGCGCGCGTCGCCGCCGCCCCGCCGCCCTTCACCTCGATGCTGAGCATGCCGCCAAAGCCCTTCATCTGGCGCTTCGCCAGGCTGTGGCCGTGGAAGCCGGGCAGGCCGGGATAGAACACCCGCTCGACATGCGTGTGTTTCGCCATCGCCTCGGCCACCGCCTGCGCCGTGGCGTTCTGCCGCTCGACGCGCACCACCAGCGTGCGCAGGCTGCGGGCGAGCAGCGAAGCGGTCTCGGGCGAGAGCATCTGGCCGAGGTTCTTGCGCCAGTTCCACACCGGCGCCAGCAGTTCCTTGCTGCCCATCAGCGCGCCGGCGGTGATGTCGCTGTGGCCGCCGAGGTACTTGGTCGCGCTGTGCACGACGAAGTCGGCGCCGAGTTCCAGCGGCCGCTGATTCACCGGCGAGGCGAAGGTGTTGTCCACCACCAGCCGCGCGCCGTGGCGATGTGCCAGCTCGGCGATGGCGGCGATGTCGAGGATTTCCATGCGCGGATTGGTCGGCGTCTCGAGGAACACCAGGCCGCAGCCCTGGCGCAGGCACGCTTCCAGCCGGTCGAGCTCGCTGCCGAGCAGCAGATGGGTGCGCACGCCGTACTGGGGCAGCTGACTTCCGAGCAGCTCGAGTGTGCCGCCGTAGGCATCGCCGATGCAGGCGATGCCCTCGCGACCGTGGGTGAAGAACAGCGCCGCCTCGGCCGCCATGCCCGAGCAGAAGGCCCAGGCCGCCTCCGCCCCTTCCAGGCTGGCGAGCTTGCCCTCCAGCGCGAAAATCGTCGGGTTGAGGCCGTAGCGGGTGTACAGGCTGCCCGCCTTGCGGCCGTCGACGACATCGAGCACGTCGGCGGTCGTGCGGAACTTGAAGGTGGTGGTGGTGTAGACCGGCGTGTGCGGCGAGCCGTGCGCATCATCGAGTTCGCCGGCGTGGACGCATCGGGTCGACAGCCCTTGTTTCACGTTCATCATGAAAATCCTCCGCGGCAATGAAATCGGCCGGGCAAGAATATCAGAAGCGCCGGTACAGCCAGTATTTCTCGTAGAGCACCTTGCCGGCGTGCCAGAACAGGCTGGGCGCGCGGACCTCGACCTGCGGCGTCGGCTCGGCGTAGAAATCGCCCTTGCCGATGCCGGCGCGGCCGCTGCCGGCCTCGATGAAGCACATGCCGTAGCCGTCGAAGCGGCGCGGCGCGCCCCTGCCGGTCCAGGCATGCGCTATGTTCGCCGCCACGGTCTCGGCCTGGCCGTGGGCGAAGACGCCGGCCTTGGGCAACGGCCGTCCCATCTTCAGCGGGATGGTGGTGATGTCGCCGATGGCGAAGACCTGCTCGAACTTCGTCTGCAGGGTATGGCGGTCGACCGGAATCCAGCCCGCCTCATTGGTCAGCCCGGCCTCGCGCACCACCGCCGGCGCGCGATGCGGCGGCACGTAGAGCAGCAGGTCGTAGTCCGCCAAAACGCCATGGGTGAATTCGATGCGGCGCGCGGCGCCGTCGACGGCCTTTACCTGGTGCTCGGGGCGATAGGCGATGCCGCGCGCCTCGAGCATGCCGCGCACGGCCGCGCCGACCTGCGGCCCGGCCACCACCATTGGCTGCGGCTCGGCGGCGAAGAATGCCATTTCCGCCGCATCGCGCAAGCCGCGCCGGCGCAGGAAGTCCTCCACCAGCAGCGCCGCCTCGTAGGGCGCCGCCGGGCACTTGTACAGCGGCGCGGCGGTGAGGACGACGATGCGGCCGCCGGAAAAACCGGTCAGCGCTTCGCGGGCAGCCGTGGCACCGTCCAGGGTGTAGAGGTTCAGGCCGGCCTCCGCCAGCCCGGGAACCGTCTCGGGCGCATACTCGGCGCCCAGCGCGATGACCAGGGCATCTGCCGCAAGCGTCTCGCCGTCGATGTCGACCTGCCGCGTCGCGGCATCGATGCGCGTCACGCTGCCCCGGCGGAACGCGATGCCGCGCCGGGCCAGGCGCTCGAGCGGCCGCGAGAAATCGCCCGCCTCGCGCTCGCCGACCAGCAGCCACAGCAGCGAGGGCGGAAAGAAATGCTCGGCCGCGCGATCCACCACGATGACGCGGTCGGCACGCGGCAACCGCTTGCGCAGATTCTCCGCGGCGACCAGGCCGCCGAGACCGGCGCCGAGCACGAGCGCAGTGCGGCTCATGTCAGAACACCAGGACTTTCTCCGCCCACTGCGTCCATGCGGTGAGGATGTCCATGGTGCCGCGTGCGGCGCCCGGCACCAAGTCGGCGTCGCCGATGCCGCGCGCGTCCATGCAGGTGCCGCACACCGACACCTCGCCCTTGCGGCGCAAGACGGCGCCGAGCATGTCGCCGATGTTGTAGAAGCCGCTCGGCACCTTCTGGCCACCCTTGGCGCAGGAGGCCGCATCGCCCATGAGGAACACCTTCACCTCGGCCTCGTTGGTGTTGAGCAGCGTGCGAGCCAGGCGCAGGCCGTTGTAGCTGCGCTCCGTGCCGTAGGGCGGGTCGTTGAGGATGATGAGGTAGCGTTGCATGGACGGCTCCCGGCGGGTAGGTTAATATATTCCTACGATTGTTTGAATAGTAGCTGCATTGCCCGAACATGGCAAGCTGTCCGTGAGATGAAACCGATGCGCCTGATCACCGCCGCGCTCGCCGCCTGCGCCGCACTGCTCGCCCCGCCCGCCGCCGCGGAGGACACCGCCCTGCTCATCCAGATCGAGACGGACGGCCGCTATACCGTCTGGCACGCCGGCGGCAAGTCGCCGCTGGGCGATGAAGAGATCTCGGCGCTGGAGGTGACCGCCCGGCCCGAGGGCGGCAAGCCGACGCTGACGACGGCCGGCCTGGCGCAGGCCTTCGATACGCCCGCCGGCATGCTCATCCGGCTGCCGGCGCTCGGCCCGGACAGGTCGTTGCTGATCGACCGCGACGGCTGCGGCGGCATCAAGATCTGGCACGACCGGGGCGATGTCAATCTGACGGAAGACGAACTCACCGAACTGGTGCTCTCGGCGCTGCCGGAGGGCGGCAAGAACGTAACGATGACCAGCTACCACGCCAAGGCCTACAGCACGAAGATCGGCGTGATCGCGGCGATCTGGAAGCCGGTGGCGAAACCCGGACGATAAAGAAAGCCTTGAAGAACGCGGGCAGGCTGTCACGCCGGAGCGCATCCCGACTGGGGGTGTGGCTGCTAGGCGACTCCATGTGTTGGCTGCGCCGCCCTGTAGCGCATTTGCGGGCCGCTACTTCTCCACCGGCATCCGTTCGGCCTGCCACTCGGGGAAACCGTCCTCGAGGCGGCGCGCACGGAAGCCCTTCTTGCGCAGCTTGTCCACCGCCTCAAAGGCGAGCAGGCAGTAGGGGCCGCGGCAGTAGGCGACGACATCCTGCTCCTTGGGCAGTTTTTTCAGGAAGCGCGGCAGGGACTCGATCGGGACGTTGATGGCGCCGGCGATGTGGCCGGCCTCGTATTCCTCCTCCGGGCGCACGTCGATTACCACTGCCTCGCCGCGCCGTGCCATCTTCAGCAGTTCCTCTCGCCGCACCGGCTGCAGCGCATCGCGCGACTCGAAGTTCTCGCGCACGATGCGCTGCACCTCGGCCAGCTGGCGCTCGGCGATGCGCCGCACGGTGGCCACGACTGCGTTGACCTCCGGATCGGCCAGGCGATAGAACACCTGCAGCCCTTCCTTGCGCGAGGCGGCCAGGCCGCTGTCCTTGAGGATGAGCAGGTGGTGCGAAGCATTGGAGATCGGCATGCCACAGGTCTTCGCCAGCGCATCCACGCTGCGCTCGCCCTGCGCCAGCGCCTCCAGCAGGTCGAGCCGCGCGGCATGGGCGAGTCCCTTGCCGACGCGGGCGAGGTGTTCGAAGACCTGTTTCTTGGGGCTCGGCGGCGTCATGCGTCTAGTTTAACCTCAGTGCGCCCCGCCCCAATAGGCCTCGTTGCCGTAGGTGTGCTTCAGGTGGTCGATGAGCAGACGCACGCGCAGCGGCAAGTACTTGCGCTGCGGGAAGACGGCATGAATGCCGGTCGGCGGTGCGGCGAACCCGTCCAGCACCGACACCAGCGCGCCGCTTTGCAGGTCGGCGCCGACTTCCCACAGCGAGCGCCAGGCCAGGCCCCGCCCCGCCAGCGCCCACTCGTGCAGCACCGCGCCGTCGTTGCATTCGAGCTGGCCGGAGACCTTGATGCTGGCGATCTCCTCGCCGACGCGGAACAGCCAGCCGCGCTGCTGGCCGAGCGACAGGCAGTTGTGGCTCGCGAGATCCGCCAGCGTCTGCGGCGTGCCATGCCGTTCCAGGTAATCGGGACTCGCCACCACGACGCGCCGGTTCTCCGCCAGCTTGATGCTGACCAGGCTGGAGTCGGTCAGTTCGCCGACGCGGATGGCGCAGTCGACGCCCTCGTTCACCAGGTCGACCAGGCGGTCGGAGAGGTCGAGGTTGACCGTCACCTCGGGGTTGGCATCGAGGAACTGCATGATCAGCGGCGCGACGTGCCGGCGGCCGAAGCCGGCCGGCGCGGAGAGGCGCAGATGGCCGCGCGCCTTGACGCCGCCCAGGCTCACCGACGCCTCGGCATCGCCGAGTTCGCGCAGTATGCGCTGGCAATCCTCGAGGTAGGCGCTGCCCTCGAAGGTCAACGTCACGCGCCGCGTCGTGCGCAGCAGCAGCTTGACGCCGAGGCGCGCTTCCAGCGCATCCAGGCGGCGGCTCACCACCCCCGGCGCCACGCCCTCGGCGGTCGCGGCGGCGGTCAGGCTGCCGCGGTTGGCCACGGAAACGAAGGTTTCGATCTGCTTCAGGCGGCTCATGTCAGTTTTGCTCAAAATGCAACAATGATTTGATTTTACCGGTATTTTATTAACCGGCAAGGCGGGGTATCTTCAACCTATGCCAAGATTCGCCGCCAACCTGTCGATGCTGTTCACCGAAGCGCCGCTGCTGGAACGCTTCGAGCGCGCCGAGCGCGCCGGCTTCGCGGCGGTGGAGCTCCAGTTCCCCTACGACACGCCCGCCGAGCAATTGCAGCAGGCGCTGTTCCGCAACAAGCTGACGCTGGTGCTGCACAACCTGCCGGCCGGCGACTGGGCCGCCGGCGAGCGCGGCATCGCCTGCCATCCGGATCGCGTCGAGGAATTCCGCAAGGGCGTCGACACCGCGCTGGCCTACGCCGCCGCGCTCGGTGCGCCGCAACTCAACTGCCTCGCCGGCATCCGTCCGGCGAACGTGCCGGCCGAGACGGCGCGCCGCGTGCTGGTCGACAACCTGCGCTTCGCCGCGACGAAGCTGAAGGCGCAGGGTCTCAGGCTGCTGATCGAGCCGATCAACACGCACGACATCCCCGGCTTCTTCGTAAACGGCACGCGCCAGGCGCTCGACCTGATCGCCGAAGTCGGCACCGATAATCTGTTCCTGCAGTACGACGTCTATCACATGCAGCGCATAGAAGGCGATCTCGCCAACACGCTCTCCGCAAACCTGGAAAAAATCGCCCACATCCAGATCGCCGACAACCCGGGCCGCCACGAGCCGGGCACGGGCGAGATCAACTTCGGCTTTCTCTTCGCGCACCTCGACCGCATCGGCTATAAAGGATGGGTGGGCTGCGAATACAAGCCCGCTGCCGCCACCGAGGCCGGCCTTGCCTGGCTGAAACCATGACCCTCCGCGCCATCGCCTTCGACGCCTACGGCACGCTGTTCGACGTGTACTCCGTCGGCGCGCTCGCCGAGCAGCGCTTTCCGGGCAAGGGCGCGGAGCTCGCCGCACAGTGGCGCGACACACAGATTGCCTACACGCGCATCCGCACGCTCTCCGATCGCTACGTGCCGTTCTGGCAGGTGACAGAAGAGGCACTGGCCTTCTCCGCGCGCAAGCTCGGGCTCGACCTGACGGACGAGGACCGCCGCCGCCTGATGAGCCAGTACGCCTGCCTCTCCGCCTTCCCGGAGAACCTTGGCGCCCTCAAGGAACTGAAAAAGCTCGGCCTGCCGCTGGCCATCCTTTCCAACGGCACGCCCGAGATGCTCGACATCGCCGTCAAGAGCGCCGGCATGAACGGCCTCTTCGACCACATCCTGTCGGTCGAGGCGGTGAAGAAATACAAGACCGCGCCCGAGGCCTACCGGCTCGGGCCGGACGCCTTCAAGCTCCCCACGAGGGAGATTCTCTTCGTCTCGTCGAACTGCTGGGACGCCATCGGCGCCACCTGGTTCGGCTACACGACGTTCTGGATCAACCGCGGCGGCCAGCCGCTGGAGGAACTGGGCACGCAACCTGCCGTCCAGGGCCGCCTGCTGACCGACGTGGTTTCCCATGTGAAAAATTCGCTGCAAAATTCAACCAAGGAGTCGACATGAGCCTCAACCTTCCCGCAGGCGTGCAGATCAACGCGCCGATCCATCCCCGCTTCGACGAAATCCTCACGCCCGAGGCGCTGGCCTTCGTCGCCAAGCTGCATCGCGCCTTCGAAACGCGCCGCAAGGAACTGCTCGCCAAGCGCATCGAGCGCCAGGCGCGCATCGACGCCGGCGAGATGCCGGACTTCCTGCCCGAGACGAAGCACATCCGCGAAGGCGACTGGAAGGTAGCGCCGCTGCCGAAGGCGCTGGAGTGCCGCCGCGTCGAAATCACCGGCCCGGTGGAAGCCAAGATGATCATCAACGCCTTCAACTCCGGCGCCGATTCCTACATGACCGACTTCGAGGATTCCAACAGCCCGAACTGGT
>CAJPFL010000012.1 GCA_905339315.1 Rhodocyclaceae bacterium | reverse complement strand
CCGCTCGCGTCCCGCCGCCAGCAACCTGCTGCGCCTGCTGCATCTGGCCAAGCCGGTGCAGGACCTGCTCATGGCCGGCGAGATCGACATGGGCCACGCCCGCGCCCTGCTGCCGCTGGCCAAGGCCAGCCAGGTGCAGCTTGCCCACCGCATTTCCGCCAAGGGCTATTCGGTGCGCGAGGCCGTGCGCATGGTGCAGCACGAGCTCAGCCCGCCCAAGAAGAAAAGCGCGCCGAAGAAGGAGGACCGCGACGTCGTCCGCCTCGAGGAAGAACTCGCCGATGCGCTCGGCGCCCAGGTGAAGATCAGGATGGGTGCCAAGGGCGACGGTCAGATCGCCATCGGTTTCTCCAGCCTCGACCAGCTCGACGGCATCCTCGAGAAGCTGCGCTGAAAGTCAGTCCCGGCGGGACGGCGATCAAACCACGCGCGGTTCAAAAAACCGCCGTGTCTCGAAGACTGACTTTGCGAAGCGCTTGCCCTTGAAGTTCAGCTGGCGCTTCAGCACGAAGTCGAACAGCAGCGGGTTGTGCTTGCGGATCTCGGTCAGCACCGGCACCGCCGTTTCGGGGATCAGGCCGAGCTGCACCATATAAGTAACGGAAAACAGCGGCATCACGCCGGGCAGGGGGTAGTCGGAGCCGTTGTGCAGGCGCGCGTGCCAGTCCTCGCGCGCGAGCACCGCCTCCAGCACCGGGCCGGCACGATTCAGCTGCGTCATCGCGGAGATGTCGCCGTTGAGCTTCGGGCCATACACCGGATCGTCCATCAGCCGGGCGAACAGGGCGAAGCTGTCGACGTAGGGGCCGTTCTCGCCGCGGTCGAGGTCGCGGTCCTGGCCCATCGAGGCGCAGTGGGCGACCACTGCGCGCACGCCATGGTCGAGCGCCCGGCGCAGCAGCAGCGGGTTGCCGAATTGCTGGGTATTGCCGCCGTGCACCGCGCGCTCCTCGCCGGCGTGGCTGATCAGCGGCAAGCCGAGTTTTGCCAGGGCTTCGAAAAACCGGTCGCACAAGGGCGAAGCCGGATTCATGCCCTGTGCGGCCGGCAGCCACTTGATGGCGCGGGCGCCGTCGGCCGCCGCGCGTTCCAGCGCCTCGACGCAATCCCGGCGGTAGGGGTGGATCGAGGCCACCCACTCGAAATATTGCGGATGCCTGCGGGCGACGTCCCGCGCGTAATCGTTCGGCACGTGGAACGAACTGTTGTCGCGATCGGCGCTGCCGTCCTCGCGGTGGTGCCAGTCGAAGGCGAACAGCATCAGCTTCGCACCCGGCCGCATGCCCTCCAGCAGGTTGTGCATCCGCTCGATGTAGCTCTGGTCGACCCGGCCGGGGGCGTCATGGGCGCAGCCGGCGTTGAGGAAAAACAGCCGCTGCGCGTACTGGATAGGGCTCACCATCGATTCCAGCGCCGGGTTGAGCCAGATGCCGCTGCCCGAATCGCCGGTGCCGACGAGGTGGGCATGGCAATCCCAGACCTGGGCCGGGTCCAGCCCCTCCCAGGCCCCCCGCACCAGTTCGTGATTGGCCACTTCGCGCGGAAGCGCCGCCAGGCAAGGATTCATCAATCCATGTTCGGGCCAGTAGCGCCAGGCGGCGAGGCCGGCGAGCCCCAGGCCGGCAGTGCCGGCGGCGATCAGGAAGCGGCGTCGGTTCATGAATCGATTATCGCCTTGCCGAAGGATTCCGGGAGGAGCGTGTTTGCTGCAACGCATCAATTCGAGCATTGAGCCGATCTATTTGTTAACTGGAGATTTAATTGGCCCGCATACCAGCAACCATGCGGTTTTCAGGTTTGACAGATCTTTTATAAGACTATAAAATCCGCCGTCTTTGTAAGCGGCGGTCGTATTGCGCAGCGCAAATTTTGCAGCGCGCAAAAAAGGCCGCCGAGGTGGTGAAGCCGGCATGCTGATGTTCCGGGCGGTTCTTCTGCAAGCGGTCGCGACCCTGGTGGTGGCGGCAATCGCGGGGCTGCTGGCAGGACGGCACGGCGCGGTTTCGGCGGCACTCGGTGGTGCCGTCATCGTCCTGCCGAATGCGCTTTTCGCCCTGCGCCTGTTCGTGGAGAGCCGAAAGCCTGGCGGGGCCTCAGCCGCAGGGTTCTTTGTCGGGGAATTCATGAAAGTCGCCGCAACCATCGTGTTGCTGGCGGCGGCCGCAAGCCTGTATCGCGATCTGCACTGGCTCGCATTGATCGCCGGACTGGTGGTGGCCCTTAAAGCGAATCTATTGGCACTTTTGAGCAAAAAGTTCTGAACATGGCTACCGAGCACGCTCCCAACGCATCCGAATACATCGTCCACCACCTGACCTTCCTCACCAACCACAAGCAGGTTGGCCTGGTCGACTGGTCGGTCCTCCACCTCGATACCCTGTTCTTCTCCATCGGCCTCGGCCTGCTCACGGTGTTCATCATGGCCCGCCTTGCCGCCCGCGCCACTTCCGGCGTGCCCGGCCGCTTCCAGGCCGCCGTCGAGATCATCGTCGAGATGGTCTCCGACCAGGCCAAGAGCATCGTCCATTCGCCCGAGTCGCGCCAGTTCGTCGCCCCGCTCGCCCTGACCGTGTTCGTCTGGATCTTCCTGATGAACGCCATGGACCTGCTGCCGGTCGACCTGCTGCCCCTGATCGGCAACGCCATCGGCGTCCATTACCTGCGCGTCGTGCCGACCGCCGACATCAACGCCACGCTCGGCATGTCGCTCGGCGTGCTGCTGCTGTGCCTCTACTACAGCGTCAAGATCAAGGGCCTCGGCCACTGGATCCACGAACTGTTCACCGCGCCCTTCGGCGCGCATCCCCTGCTGTGGCCGATCAACTTCGCCATGCAGATGATCGAGTTCGTCGCCAAGACCGTCTCGCACGGCATGCGTCTGTTCGGCAACATGTACGCCGGCGAGCTGATCTTCATGCTGATCGCCCTGATGGGCGCCGCCTGGGCCGGCACGTTCGGCAGCGGCCTGCTCTGGGTCGGCGGCGTCATTGCCGGCACGCTCTGGGCCATTTTCCACATCCTGATCATCACCCTCCAGGCCTTCATCTTCATGATGCTGACCCTGGTGTATGTCGGTCAGGCGCACGAGAGCCACTAATCACCAACCCGTTTTTGTCTTAAACCTCGTAACCAAAGGAGTTGTCATGGAACAAATCATTGGCTTCGTTGCTCTGGCCTCCGGCCTGATCATCGGTCTGGGCGCCGCCGGCGCGTGTATCGGCATCGGCATCATGGGCAGCCGCTTCCTCGAGTCGTCGGCCCGCCAGCCCGAGCTGATGAATACCCTGCAGACCAAGATGTTCCTGCTGGTCGGCCTGATCGACGCCGCCTTCATCATCGGCACCGGCATCGCCCTCTGGTACACCACTGCCAACCCGTTCCTGCCCAAGTAATCGGCCCCCGTCCAATCAAGGAGCGATTACCGTGAATCTGAACGCAACGCTGTTTGCCCAGCTGGTTGTGTTCTTCATTCTGGCGTGGTTCACGATGAAATTCGTGTGGCCGCCCATCATGAAGGCACTCGACGAGCGCGCGAAGAAGATCGCCGACGGGCTATCGGCTGCGGACAAGGCGAAATCCGAGCTGGCGCTGACCGAGAAGAAGGTCGTCGACGAGCTGAAGAAGGCGCGCGAGTCGGCCACCGAGCTGCGCGCCGGTGCCGAGAAGCAGGGCGCCCAGCTGATCGAGGAAGCCCGCCAGGAAGCAGCGCGCATCGTCACGCAGGCCCGCCAGGCCGCCGAGGCCGAGGCCGGCGTCGCCGCCCAGCGCGCCAAGGAGGCCCTGCGCGAGCAGGTTGCCGTCCTCGCCGTCGCCGGCGCCGAGCGCATCCTGCGCAAGGAAATCAACGCCCAAGTCCACGCCGACCTGCTCGCCAACCTGAAACAGGAACTCAAGTAAGCCATGGCCGAGAACATCACCCTCGCACGCCCCTACGCCGATGCCGCTTTCCAGCTGGCGCGGACGACCGGCGCGCTGGGTCCATGGCAGCAGGCGCTTGACCGCATGGCGGCCGTCGCCGCCGACGCGCAGATGGTGGAATGCATCGACAATCCCCGCCTGCAATCGTCACAGGTCGCGCAGCTGTTCCTCGACGTCATCGGAACGGTGTCTGCCGAACAGCAGAACTTCGTCCGCCTGCTCGTCGACAACGAGCGCCTGCAGGTTCTCCCCGAGATCCGCGACCTTTACGTCGAACTGAAGAACGGGCAGGAGGGCGTGAAGGAGGCCGACATCGCCTCCGCCTTCCCGCTCGACGATGCCACGCTGAAAAACCTCGTCGCCGAACTGGAAGCACGCTTCCAGTGCAGGATCCAGGCGACGGTCAGCCTCGACCCCGAGCTTATCGGCGGGGTGCGGATCGCCGTCGGCGATCAGGTCATCGACGCTTCCGTGCGCGGCAAGCTCGCTGCCATGGCCACGGCGCTACAGAGCTAAGCAACCAGGAGTCAAGACATGCAACTCAATCCCTCCGAAATCAGCGACCTGATCAAGAGCAAGATCCAGAATCTGCAGCTGGCCGCCACCGCCCGCACCGAAGGCACCGTCGTCTCCGTGACCGACGGCATCTGCCGCGTGCATGGCCTGGCCGACGCCATGCAGGGTGAAATGCTGGAATTCCCCGGCAACACCTTCGGCCTCGCCCTCAACCTCGAGCGCGACTCCGTCGGCGCGGTGATTCTCGGCGCCTACGAGCACATCACCGAAGGCGACACCGTGAAATGCACGGGCCGCATCCTCGAAGTGCCGGTCGGCCCCGAAATGCTCGGCCGCGTGGTGAACGCGCTGGGCCAGCCCATCGACGGCAAGGGCCCGATCGCCGCCAAGCTCTCCGAGCCGATCGAGAAGATCGCCCCGGGCGTGATCTGGCGCAAATCGGTGTCGCAACCGGTGCAGACCGGCCTCAAGTCGGTCGACTCCATGGTGCCCGTCGGCCGCGGCCAGCGCGAGCTGATCATCGGCGACCGCCAGACCGGCAAGACCGCGGTGGCCATCGACACCATCATCAACCAGAAGGGCAAGGACCTGTTCTGCGTCTACGTCGCCATCGGCCAGAAGGCCTCGACGGTGA
>CAJPFL010000011.1 GCA_905339315.1 Rhodocyclaceae bacterium | reverse complement strand
CGCGATTTCGCGGGCGGGGATTCGTCCAATTGACCGGGCACGACAATTACGCCAGGTTCGGCGCGGCGCTCAACATTCCGCTCGTGGATAACCCGGATAGCGCCTGCGCGCCGGAAGTCGCCGCCTGCCTGCTGGCAGCCTTTCTTGATGCGAACAGGGAGAAATTAGTCACGGCGCTTGCCAAGGATGATCTGAAGGCCGCGCGCAAAGTTGTCAATGGCGGCAGCCACGGCCTGGATCGGTTCTCCGACACTTTCCTCAAGGGACGGACGACGTGGGCCGCCGCAGTCCCGCTGGCCGGGGCTGTGCGCAGGAGGGCAACAGCGCCTGTTGCCGCACGCAAGGCAGCAGCGCCTGTCGCGGCGCGCCGCGCCACCCTCAATGTGACACGCGACCCGGCGGATCTGCGCGACCGCGCGTATATGCCGCTGCCGCACTCGCTGCCGCAGAAGTTTCCGGAGGATGGCGACATCAAGCATTTCATGGGCGCCTATACCCAGGCCGGACTCGTTCTGGATCAGGGGCAGGAGGGGGCATGCACCGGCTTTGGCCTGGCCTGCGTCATCAACTATCTGCGTTGGCGCTCTGCCGGAATGCCGAAGAAACTCGAGCCGGTGAGCCCGCGCATGTTGTACCACTTCGCGAGGCGCTTCGACGAATACGAGGGCGAGAGCTACGATGGCTCAAGCTGCCGGGGCGCGCTCAAGGGCTGGTATCACAACGGTGTTTGCCTCGAATCCAACTGGCCTTACATGGCTGACGCCAATACCCTGCCGGTGGCGGGCTGGGACATCGATGCCGCCGAACGGACGCTGGGCGTGTATTACCGGATAGACACCCAGGCGATTACCGACTTGCAGGCGGCGATTCTGGAAGTTGGCGCGATATACGCTTCCGCCTATACTCATGATGGCTGGGACAGGGTGAAGACCAGCGCCAAACCGCCTGCCTCCCATGCCGGCCTGCCGGAGATAGGCTACGACGGCAAGCCGTCACGCAGCGGCGGCCATGCTTTCGCGCTGGTGGGTTTCAACCGGGATGGTTTCGTGATCCAGAATTCCTGGGGCGAAAAATGGGGAGCCGGCGGCTTTGCCGTGATCAGCTATGAGGACTGGCTGGCAAACGCCATGGATACCTGGGTGGCCGCCATGGGTGTGCCGGGCGTCGTGTCGGGCCGCCTTGCAATAGGCGGTAAGAGGCAGGCGGGCAGTGCATCCGCAGCCGCACCTGCCAACTGGTGGGACGAGGAAACAGCCTACCGGCACAGCATCGTGCTGGGCAACAACGGCCACGTCAACCGCTTCGACAAGCTGGACGGAGTAACCCGCACCTTGCAGCATCAGGCATGCGTGCTGCCGGATACCTGGTTC
>CAJPFL010000010.1 GCA_905339315.1 Rhodocyclaceae bacterium | reverse complement strand
TGTAGGGGTTGGCGAGCAGCTTGGCCATCATGTCCATGAAGGCCTGGGCGATGCCGAGCTCGTCGGCCGGCGCGGCGACGCCGTGCTTCATCTGGCGCCGCACGTGCTCGGTGATGAGCTTCGAGGCGCGCTGCGCGACCTCGGCATAGGTCCTGGCGACTTCCTTCGGATCGGGCAGGGCGGGCTGGTGGGATTCCTGTTGCGGCGCAGACATCAAACCTCTCCTTTTTCCTGGGTTGCGGTGAAGCGGAACACGCCGGCGGCATCGCGCGAGCGGCGCAGGCGTCCGGCGTGTTCCAGGTAATTCAGGTGGGCGATGGATTCGCCCATGGCGAACATCGTCTGGTGCGCATCCAGCTCGCGCTGGAACAGCGTCGGGATCAGTTCGCAGGCGCTCTTCGGCTCGTCGCAGGCGGCGACCAGCGCATCGAAGCGTTCGCGGTGGTGCGCCTCGAGCTGCGCCACGCGGGCGTGGATGCCGCGGAAGGGGCGGCCGTGCGAGGGCAGCACCAGCGTGCCTTCGGGCAGCGCCTCGTAGCGCGCGATCGAATCGAGGAAGAGCCGGATCGGATCGCCGTCCGGGTTGGAGGACATGACGCTGACGTTGGTCGAGATGCGTGGCAGCAGCATGTCTCCCGAGATCAGCACCTCGAGCTCCGCACAGTACAGCGAAGCGTGCTCGGGCGAGTGGCCGTAGCCGACGATCACGCGCCAGTCGCGGCCGCCGATGCGCAGGACGTCGCCCTCGAGCAGGCGGCGGTATTCGGTCGGCAGGCCGTCGACGCGGCCGCGGTAGGTCGGGCCGCGATCGAAGAGCGAGCCGGCGCGCGCGGCGTCGAGGCCGTGGCGGCGGAAGAAGCCGACCATGCCGTCGACGTCGTAGTTGGGCAGCTGGTGGAACCAGGCGTAGGCGTTGAGCATTTCGCCCTGGGTGATCCAGGTGCCGACGCCGGTCTTCTCGCCGAGCCAGCGGGCGAGGCCGAGGTGGTCCGGGTGGCAGTGCGTGACGAGGATGCGCTTCACCGGCTTTTCCCGGCAGTGCGTCGCCAGCACGGCCTCCCAGTTCGCCCTGATGTCGTCGAGGGCGATGCCGGTGTCGACGATGGTCCAGCCGTCCTCCTCCTCCAGCAGCCACAGGTTGATGTGGTTCAGCTCGAAGGGCAGCGGCATGCGCAGCCAGCGCACGCCGGCGGCGAGTTCCAGCGTTTCGCCCGGGCCGGGCTGCTGCTCGAAGGGGTAGCGGATCGTATCGGGAGCCTTCAATTGCCTAATCGCCGGAAAAGTGATTAACTCGGGCCGTCAGAATGCTTAAATGTTGCGGCGCACAAAACCGGACATTCTATACCTGAACATGCCCCGGGAACAGACCTTCACGATCACCGAGCTCGCGCGGGAATTCGACATCACCCCCCGCGCCATCCGCTATTACGAGGACCAGGGCCTGATCAGCCCGGAGCGGGCCGGCCAGAGCCGCGTCTACACCAAGCGCGATCGTACCCGCCTGAAGCTGACCCTGCGTGGCCGCCGGCTCGGCCTGTCCCTCGCCGAAATCCGGGAACTCATTGATATGTATGACGTTGGCCGGGACCAGCGGACGCAGCTGTCGAAGTTCCTGGCCGTGCTGGGGCGCCAGCGCGCCGCCCTGGAGCGGCAGCGGGAGGACATCGAGGCGGTGCTGGAGGAGATCGCGGCCCTCGAGCAGCGCGCCCACGAGCTGCTCGGGGAGCCGGCCGTGCGTAAAAAAAATTTGGCGAAGCGCTGACGTTGACGTCAACGTTAAAGCCCCCTAAGATAGGTTGACGTTAACGTCAACGTCAACTTGAAAGGCGGCACCACGCTGGTCGGAGGAAGCATGCCCCATACCGTACGTCCCGACAGAAAGGCCCACGAGCCGCGCAACCCGGACTGGGAAGCGACGGTGCGCACGAGCTTTGCCCGGCAGAAGGTGATGAACCTGATCGGCGCCGAAATGGGCGCGCTGGCGCCCGGCCACTGCGAGATCCGCTTGCCCTTTCGCGACGACCTGACGCAGCAGAACGGCTATTTCCACGCCGGCATCACCGGCACCATTGTCGACAGCGCCGGCGGCTACGCCGGGCTGACGCTGATGCCGGCCGGGGCCGACGTGCTGACCGTCGAATTCAAGCTCAACCTGCTGGCGCCGGCTGACGGCGATTTCCTCGTCGCCGAGGGCCAGGTGCTGAAGTCCGGCCGCAACCTCGTCATCACCCGCGGCGAGGTGTACGCGATCCGCGCTGGCCACGCCACCCATTGCGCCACCATGCAGCAGACCCTCATGACCATGCACGGCAAGGGCTGAACGCCCGGCCGAGAATACGGAGACCCCTCATGCCCGGCATCAATTTCGACCTCGGCGAAGACATCGACATGCTGCGCGACGCCGTCTGGGAATTCGCGAAGAACGAGATCCTGCCGCGCGCGGCCGACATCGACCGCGACAACCTGTTCCCCGCCGACCTGTGGCGCAAGCTCGGCGAGATGGGCCTGCACGGCATGACCGCCGAGGAGGAGTACGGCGGCACGAAGATGGGCTACCTCGCCCACATCGTCGCCATGGAGGAGATCTCCCGCGCCTCGGCCTCGGTCGGCCTCTCCTACGGCGCGCATTCCAACCTTTGCGTGAACCAGATCCGCAGGAACGGCACCGCCGCGCAGAAGGCGAAATACCTGCCGAAGCTGATCTCCGGCGAGCACGTCGGCGCGCTGGCGATGTCGGAGCCCGGCGCCGGCTCCGACGTGGTGTCGATGAAGCTGCGCGCCGATCTCAAGGGCGACCGCTACGTGCTGAACGGCTCGAAGATGTGGATCACCAACGGCGGCGACGCCGACACCCTGGTGGTGTATGCCAAGACCAATGCGGAGGCCGGCGCGAAGGGCATGACCGCCTTCATCGTCGAGAAGGGTTTCAAGGGCTTTTCCAAGGGCCAGCACCTCGACAAGCTCGGCATGCGCGGCTCCAACACCTACCCGCTGTTCTTCGACGACTGCGAAGTGCCGGTGGAGAACGTCCTCGGCGGCGAGGGCGCCGGCACCAAAGTGCTGATGAGCGGCCTCGACTACGAGCGCGCCGTGCTTTCCGGCGGCCCGCTCGGCATCATGGCCGCCTGCATGGACGTCGTGCTGCCCTTCGTGCACGAGCGCAGGCAGTTCGGCCAGGCCATCGGCGAGTTCCAGCTGATGCAGGGCAAGCTGGCCGACATGTACAGTACCTGGCAGGCCTGCCGCGCCTATGTCTACGCCGTCGGCAAGGCCTGTGACCGCGGCGACCATGCCCGCACCTTGCGCAAGGACGCCGCCGGCGCCATCCTGTATTCCGCCGAGAAGGCGACCTGGATGGCCGGCGAGGCCATCCAGGCCCTCGGCGGCGTCGGCTACACCAACGAGTACCCGGCCGGGCGGCTGTGGCGTGATGCGAAACTCTATGAGATCGGCGCCGGCACCAGCGAGATCCGCCGCATGCTGATCGGCCGCGAGCTCTACAGCGAGACCATGCCGTGAGCGCGGACGCCGCTTCCTTGCAGCAGGAGTGGCTCGACGCTGCGCGTGCCGTGCGCGAGAAGGTGCAGGCGCCCGGGGTGCTGCCGCTGGCGGCCATCCGCGATTGCAGCGGACTGGAGATTTTCCAGCGCATGCTGCGCGGCGAGCTGCCGCCGGCGCAGATTGCCGAAACCCTCGACTTCGCCCTGGTCGAGGTGGAGAAGGGGCGGGTCGTCTTCCAGGGCCATCCCGCGCCCGCGCATTTCAACCCGATCGGCACCATCCACGGCGGCTGGCAGGCGACGCTGCTCGACTCCTGCATGGCCTGCGCCGTGCAGACCCAGCTCGAAGCCGGCCAGGCCTTCACCTCGCTCGAGATCAAGGTGAACTTCCTGCGCGCGCTGACCGACAAGGCCGGTCCGGTGCGCGCCGAGGGCAGGGTGATCCAGGTCGGCCGGCAGATCGGCATCGCCGAGGGCAGCCTGTACGACGCCGCCGGCAAGCTGTATGCGCACGGCACCACCACCTGCCTGATCTTCGACCACGAAAACCTGAGGCGCATATGATCGAGACCGCCCGCGGCACCGTGCACGAGTGGCAGCGCGACCACATGGGCCACATCAACGTGCGCGCCTACCTGGAGTTCTTCGACCACGCGGCGTGGCAGACCTATGCCGCGCTCGGCCTGACCGCCTCGCTGCTGCGCAGCGGCGAAGCGAACCTGGCGGCGGTGCAGCAGAACGTCAGCTACAAAAAGGAGCTGTATCCCGGCGACACCATTGCGGTGCGCACCGGCGTGCTGGAGCTGCGCGAGAAGGTGGTGCGCTTCCGCCACGAGCTCTACAACACCGAGACCAACGAGGTGGCGTCCATCTGCGAATTCACCATCGTCTGCCTCGATGCGAAGACGCGCAAGTCCTGCCCGTTTCCCCCAATCGTGGCCGAACGCGCGCGCGGCCTGATGATCGAGGAGAAGTGATGGCCGAGATGGTCGAAACCTACCGCGGCACCGTCTATCCCTGGCATTGCGACCACATGGATCACATGAACGTCATGTGGTACGTCGGCAAGTTCGACGAGGGCACCTGGAATTTCTTCTCGATGCTCGGCGTCACGCCAAGCTACCTGCGCGACAACGGCCGCGGCATGGCGGCGGTCGACCAGCGCATCGCCTACCGGCGCGAGCTGCATGCCGGCGACACGGTGGCGGTGCGCACCGGCGCCATCGAGGTGCGCGACAAGTCGATCCGCTTCGTGCACGAGATGCGCAACGCCGAGACCGGCGAGATTTCCGCCATCACGCTCCTCACTGGCGTCTTCATCGACACCAGCTTGCGCAAGTCCTGTGCCTTCCCGGAAATCTTCCGTGCGCGGGCCGGGAAATTCACGGTAGCCTACGACCTGCCCTGGCAGGACTGACTTCAGGAGCAAAGCCATGAACGACCCGATCGTCATCGTTTCCGCCGCCCGCACCCCGATGGGCGGCTTCATGGGCGACTTCGCCTCGCTCACCTGCGCCCAGCTCGGCGCGGCCGCCATCCAGGCCGCCGTCGCGCGCGCCGGCCTCAAGCCGGAGCAAGTCGAGGAAGTGATCATGGGCTGCGTGCTGCCCGCCGGCCAGGGCCAGGCGCCGGCCCGCCAGGCGGCGCTGGGCGCGGGCCTGCCACTCGGCACCGGCTGCACCACGGTGAACAAGATGTGCGGCTCGGGCATGCGCGCGGCGATGTTCGCCCACGACATGCTGGCGGCCGGCACGAACGACATCCTCGTCGCCGGCGGCATGGAGTCGATGAGCAACGCCCCCTACCTGCTGCCCAAGGCGCGCGCCGGCATGCGCCTCGGCCATGGCCAGGTCTATGACCACATGTTCCTCGACGGCCTCGAAGACGCTTACCAGAAGGGCCGCCTGATGGGCACCTTCGCCGAGGAGTGTGCCGCGAAATACGGCTTCACCCGCCAGGCGCAGGACGAGTTCGCCATCCGCTCGACGACGCGCGCGCAGCAGGCCATCAACGACGGCACCTTTTCCTGGGAGGTCGCGCCGGTGACGGTGGCCGGCAAGAAGGGCGATACGGTCATCGACCGCGACGAGCAGCCGCTGAAGGCCCAGCTCGAGAAGATCCCGACGCTGAAGCCCGCCTTCAGGAAGGACGGCACGGTGACGCCGGCCAACTCCAGTTCGATCTCCGACGGCGCCGCGGCGCTGGTGATGATGCGCCGCTCCACCGCCGACAGGCTCGGCCTGAAGCCGCTGGCCGTCGTCGTCGGCCAGTCCACGCATGCTCACGAGCCGGGCTGGTTCACCACCGCGCCGGTCGGCGCCATGCAGAAACTCTTCGCCAGGACCGGCTGGACGGCCGACAGCGTCGACTTCTACGAGATCAACGAAGCCTTCGCCGTGGTGACCATGGCGGCCATGCACGACCTGAAGCTGCCGGCGGAGAAGGTGAACATCCACGGCGGCGCCTGCGCGCTGGGCCACCCGATCGGCGCCTCCGGCGCGCGCATCCTCGTCACCCTGATCGGCGCGCTGAGGAAGTACGGCGGCAAGCGCGGCGTCGCCAGCCTGTGCATCGGCGGCGGCGAGGCCACCGCCATGGCCATCGAACTTCTGTAAAGACATGCTGCTCACGCAGGAACAGGAAATGATCCGCGACGCCATGCGCGACTTCGCGCGCGAGCGCCTGGCGCCCTTCGCCGCGGAGTGGGACCGCAAGGCCACCTTTCCGAAGGAGGCGCTTGCCGAACTCGCCGGCCTCGGCGCCTTCGGCATGGCGGTGCCCGAGCGCTGGGGCGGGGCGGGGATGGACTACGTCTCGCTGGCGCTGGCCCTGGAGGAAATCGCCGCCGGCGACGGCGCCACCTCGACCATCATCAGTGTCAACAACTCGGTGGTGTGCGGCCCGATCCTCGCCTTCGGCACGGATGCGCAGAAGGAACGCTTCCTCAAGCCGCTGGCGCGCGGCGCGCAGCTCGGCTGCTTCTGCCTGACCGAGCCGCATGTCGGCTCCGACGCCGCGGCCATCCGCACCAGCGCCGTGAAAGACGGCAACGAGTGGGTGCTGAACGGCGTCAAGCAATTCATCACCTCGGGCAAAAACGCCCAGGTCGCCATCGTCTTCGCCGTCACCGACAAGGCGGCCTCTAAGCGCGGCATCTCCGCCTTCATCGTGCCGACCGACGCGCCCGGTTACGTCGTCGCCCGCGTCGAGGAGAAGATGGGCCAGCATGCCTCCGACACGGCGCAGATCCTGCTGGAGAATTGCCGCATCCCGGCGCAGAATCTGCTGGGCGCGGAAGGCGAGGGCTACCGCATCGCGCTGGCCAACCTGGAGGCCGGCCGCATCGGCATCGCTGCCCAGTCGGTCGGCATGGCGCGCGCAGCCTTCGAGGCGGCGCTGAAGTACGCCCAGGAGCGCGAGGCTTTCGGCAAGCCGATCATCGAGCACCAGGCGGTGAACTTCCGCCTCGCCGACATGGCGACGCAGATCGAGGCGGCGCGCCAGCTGGTGCTGCACGCGGCCGCCCTGCGCGATGCCGGCAAGCCGTGCCTGAAGGAAGCCTCGATGGCCAAGCTGTTCGCCTCCGAGATGGCGGAGGGCGTCTGCTCCGACGCCATCCAGATCCACGGCGGCTACGGCTACGTGGCCGACTTCCCGGTCGAGCGCATCTACCGCGACGTGCGCGTGGCGCAGATCTACGAAGGCGCCAGCGACATCCAGCGCCTGGTCATCGGCCGCAACCTGGCCTGAGGAGCAAAACATGGCTGAACCGATCGAGTTCTACTTCGACTTCTCCTCGCCGTATTCCTATCTCGCCTCGGAGCTGATCGACGACCTGGCGGCGAAGTACGGGCGCAAGGTGAAGTGGCGGCCGATGCTGCTCGGCGTGGTGTTCCAGAAGACCGGCCAGCCGCTGCTGGTGAACGTGCCGCTGAAGGGCGAGTACTCGCTGCGCGACTTCTCCCGTTCGGCGCGCTACTTCAACGTTCCCTTCAAGTTCCCGGCGAAGTTCCCGATGTCGACCGTCTCGGCGGCGCGCGCCTACTACTGGCTGCACGGACAGGACTGCCAGAAGGCGCGGCAATTCGCCCATGCCGCCTTCCGCGCCTACTGGGTGGACGGCCGCGACATTTCCGACCTGGCCGTGGTGCAGGAGATCGCCGCCGGCATCGGCATCGACGGCACGGCGCTCGCCGCCGGCATCGCCACGCCGGAAATCAAGGAGCGGCTGAAAGTGGAGACCGACACGGCGCTCGCCAAGGGCATGTGCGGCGCACCGTATTTCGTCGTCGACAACGAACCCTTCTGGGGCGCCGACCGGCTGCCGCAGATCGAGAAGTGGCTGCAAACCGGAGGCTTCTAAGCACATGACCGTCATCAAATCCCAGCTCAACCCCCGCTCCGACGAGTTCCGCGCCAACGCCGCCGCCATGCGGGCGCTGGTCGACGACCTGCGCGCGAAAACCGCGGAAGTCAGCCTCGGCGGCACGGCGGAACACCGCAAGAAGCACGTCGCCCGCGGCAAGCTGTTGCCGCGCGACCGCATCGACGCGCTGCTCGATGCCGGCACGCCCTTCCTCGAACTCTCGCCGATGGCCGGCTGGGGCATG
>CAJPFL010000009.1 GCA_905339315.1 Rhodocyclaceae bacterium | reverse complement strand
CCCAAAACGCAATGTCATGCAACAAGTCCGTGGAGGGTGGGACGTGTTTCGCCAGCCGTCCCGCCGGCGCGTACAATCGCCCCTTCTCCGGGGAACGGACGGATGCGGAAGCGTCGGGAAAAAGTCGACTACAGCGCCGAGATGAACAGGCACGACTCGCCCGCGGTGCGACTGCTGTTCGTCGCGCTGGGCACCCTGTTCGTCCTGCTGGGCGTTGCCGGCGCCTTTCTGCCGGTGCTGCCGACCACCCCCTTCATGCTGCTGGCCGCCGGCTGCTATGCGCGCGCCTCGACCCGCTTCTACAACTGGCTGCTCAACAACCCGGCCTTCGGACCGGCCATCATCGAGTGGCGGCGACACCGCAGCCTTCCCTGGCGCGTCAAGCTGACGGCCATCGCCCTGATGGTCGCGACGATGGGCATTTCCATCATCTTCTTCGTGCCCTGGCCGGAACTGCAGGCGGCGCTGGCGCTCTTCGGCCTGCTGCTGGCCACCTACATGTACCGCATCCCCTCGCGCGACCGACCCCATGCCCCTCGCTGATTCGTCCCTTGCCTACGCGTTGCACGGCGCCGCCGCGGCCGTCGCCGAAATCATCAGTGGGCGCAACCTGAACGAGGCGCTGTCCGGCCTGTGGCGCGAGCGGCCGTCGCTGCCGCCCGGCCAGCGCGGCGCCGTGCAGGATCTGGCCTACACGGCGCTGCGCCGCTGCGGGCGCGACGATTTCTACCTGTCGCGGCTGATGGACACGCCGCTGCGCGACAAGCCGGTGCATGCGCTGCTGCTCGTGGCGCTGGCGCGCCTGGCCGCGCGGCCGGAGGAGGCGCATACCATCGTCGACCAGGCCGTCGAGGCGGCGGGTGAGCTGGCGCAGGGCAAGTACAAGGCGCTGGTAAACGGCGTGCTGCGCAATTTCCTGCGCCGCCGGAACGAGCTGGAGGCTGCCGCCGGACAAGACGAGGCCGCCCGCTGGCAGCACCCGCGCTGGTGGATCGACCGCCTTCGCCAGGCGCATCCGGGCTACTGGCAGGCGCTGCTCGAAGCCGGCAATGGCCGCCCGCCGATGACGCTGCGGGTGAACCGCCGCCGTGTTGCGGCGGCTGACTATTTGGGACAGCTGCAGGCAGCCGGCCTGGCGGCACGGCTGCTCGGCGGCGACGCGATCCTGCTCGAGCGGCCCGTGCCGGTCGAGCGCCTGCCCGGTTTTGCCGACGGCTTGTGCTCGGTGCAGGATGCCGGGGCGCAGCGCGCCGCGCCGCTGCTGGATGTGCATGACGGCCTGCGCGTGCTGGATGCCTGCGCGGCGCCCGGCGGCAAGGCGGCGCACATCCTGGAATGTGCCGCCGTCGACCTCACGGCGCTGGATGCCGATGCCGGCCGCGCCGTGCGCGTTTCGGAGAACCTGCTGCGCCTGGGGCTGCAGGCGCACGTCCGGCCGGCCGATTGCCGCGAAACGGATGCCTGGTGGGATGGCCGCGACTTTGACCGCATCCTCGCCGACGTGCCGTGCACGGCCTCAGGCGTGGTGCGCCGCCACCCGGACGCGAAGTGGCTGCGGCGCGAGCAGGACATCGCGCAATTCGCCCGCACGCAGGGCGAAATCCTCGATGCATTGTGGCGGGTGCTCGCGCCCGGTGGTAAATTGCTGTATGCGACCTGCTCGCTCTTCCCCGAGGAAAACGGTCGCCAGGTCGCGGCTTTCGCCGCGCGACAAGAAGATTGCATGAGACTGCCCATCGCCGGGATGCCTGAGCTACTGCTGCTGCCTGCCGAGGAGCATGACGGGTTCTACTATGCGCTGCTGGAAAAGCAGGCCTAGCGTGCTGGCGCTGTGCCGCAGCCTGGCGGGGGCGCTGCTGCTGCTGTTCGCCTTGCAGGCCGGCGCCGCCGAGATCGAGGTGAAGCATGCCGAGATCACGCCCGGCGAAGACTCCTGGCTCCTCGATGCCGAGTTCGGCATCGACCTCGGCCCCCGCCTGGAAGAGGTCGTCTCGCGCGGCGTGGCGCTCTACTTCGTCGCCGAATTCACGCTGACCAAGGCGCGCTGGTACTGGATGGACGAACATGTCGCCGGCGGCACTCAGACCTGGCGCCTTTCCTACAACGCCCTGACGCGCCAGTACCGGCTTTCATCCGGCGCCCTGCACCAGAACTTCGATTCCCTGAATGAGGCCTTGCGCGTGCTGGCGCGCCTGCGCAATTGGGCGGTGGCGGACAAGGCGCAGCTCAAGGCAGGCGAACCCTACAACGTCGCCCTGCGCCTGAGGCTCGACCTCACCCAGCTGCCCAAGCCCTTCCAGGTGACGTCCATCGGCAACAAGGATTGGAATGTCACGGCCGAGGTCAAGCGCTGGAGCTTTACCCCGCTGCTGGAGGCCCAGGGCAAATGAGAATCCTGCTCATTGCCGCCGCGGGGCTCGCCGCGATCCTGCTGTTCCTGCTGACGTCGGCATCCGCCAACACGACGCTGTTCGCCGGTCAATACCGACTGCTGCTCGGCTTCACCGCCGCCGTCGCCGCCACGCTGCTCGGCCTGGTGCTGTGGCAGCTGCGTCAGCTCTGGCGCGAGCACCGCGCGGAGGTGTTCGGCTCGCGCCTCAAGCTGCGGCTGATGCTGATGTTCGCGCTGATGGCGGTCGTGCCGGGTGCGCTGGTGTATGCCGTCTCGCTGCAATTCGCCGTCAACAGCATCGAATCCTGGTTTGACGTGCGGGTGGACAAGGCGCTGGAGGGCGGCCTCGCCCTGGGGCGCAACGCCCTCGATTACCTGCTGGCCGATCTTGCCGAGAAGGCCGATGCCATAGCGCTCGACCTCGGCGAGACTTCCGACACTGCCCGTCCGGCGCAGCTGAACCGCCTGCGCGAGCAGGCCGGCGTGCAGACAGCAACCCTGTTTTCTGCCGGCGGCCAGGTGCTGGCCAGCAGCTCTGCCGAGCGCACCGCCCTCCTGCCCGACCTGCCCTCGCCGACGCAATTGCGCCAGGTGCGCTCCGGCCGCGGCCGTTCGGCGGTGGAGGGCGACGCCGCCAGCGGGCTGACGCTGCGCGTGCTGGCGCCGGTGACCGCGGCCACTTTCAGCGGCGAGACGCGGGTGTTGCAGCTCACGCAGGCGGTGCCCCAGGCGATCGCCGGCAGCGCCGAGAGCGTCCAGGCGGTGTATCGCGACTACCAGGAGCTGCTGCTGGCCAGGAACAGCCTGAAGTGGATGTATACCCTGACCCTGACGCTGGCCCTGCTGCTTTCGCTGTTCGCGGCCATAGCGCTGGCCTTTCTGCTGGCGCGAAGGCTCAGCGCGCCGCTGTCGATTCTCGCCCGCGGCACCGAGGCGGTGGCGGCCGGCGACTACTCGCCGCGCGAGACCGTGTCCACGCGCGACGAGCTGGGCGTGCTGACGCAATCCTTCAGCCAGATGACGCGCCAGCTCGACGAAGCGCGCGCGCAGGCGGAAAATAGCCGCGCCGAAACCGAAGCCGCGCGCGCCTACCTGGAGAGCGTGCTCGGCAACCTCTCGGCGGGCGTGCTGGCCTTCGATGCCGACAGCCGCCTGCGCGCCGCCAATGACGGCGCGCGCGCGATTCTCCACGACGAGCTGGCCGATGCGCAACGGCAGCCGCTTGCCGGATGGACGCGCCACCTCGAATTGCGCGATGCCATCGCCGCCGGCTGCAGCGAGGCGTCGGGCGAATGGCAGCGCGAGATCGAAATGCAGAACGGCGCCGGCGTGCCGCAGGCGCTGCTGCTGCGCGGCTCGCGCCTGCCGGAGGCCACCGGCGGCGGCTGCGTAGTGGTCTTCGACGACATCACCCAGCTCATCGCCGCCCAGCGCTCCGCCGCCTGGGGCGAGGTGGCGCGGCGGCTGGCGCACGAGATCAAGAATCCGCTGACGCCGATCCAGCTCTCCGCCGAGCGGCTGCAGCACAAGCTCGCCGACAGGCTTGCCGGCGCGGAGCGCGAAATGCTGGAACGCTCGACGCAGACCATCGTGAACCAGGTCGAGGCCATGAAGCACATGGTCAACGATTTCCGCGACTATGCGCGCCTGCCGCCGCCGAAGCTCTCCGCCGTCGACCTCAACGGCCTCGTCGAAGAGGTGCTCGGGCTCTACGAATCCTCGCGCGCGCGCATCCTGCCCGAACTTGCCGCCGGACTGCCGCGCGTGACGGGCGATGCGGCGCAGCTGCGCCAGGTGATCCACAACCTGCTGGCCAACGCCGAGGATGCACTGTCCGGCGAGGCCGAGCCGGTGATCCGCGTCGCCACCGGCGCGGATGGACGCGGCGCGCTGCTGACGGTGAGCGACAATGGCGGCGGATTCCCCAGGGAGATTCTGGCCCGTGCCTTCGAGCCCTATGTGACGACCAAGGCGAAAGGCACCGGACTGGGCCTGGCCATCGTCAAGAAGATCGTGGACGAGCACCACGGCCAGATCGAACTCGCCAATGCCGCGCCGCGTGGCGCCCAGGTAAAAATACGGCTGCCGCTGGCAGCGTGAAGAACGGAAATCATGGCAAAGATCCTGGTAGTTGATGACGAAGTCGGCATCCGCGAGCTGCTCTCGGAAATCCTTCGTGACGAGGGCCACAGCGTGCAGCTGGCGGAAAACGCCGCCGCCGCCCGGGCGGCGCGCAGCGCCGCGCGGCCGGACCTGGTGCTGCTCGACATCTGGATGCCCGACACCGACGGCATCACGCTGTTGAAGGAATGGTCGGCCGCCGGCCAGCTCAGCATGCCGGTGGTGATGATGTCCGGCCACGGCACCATCGACACGGCGGTGGAAGCGACGCGCATCGGCGCGCAGGATTTTCTCGAAAAGCCGATCGCCCTGCAGAAGCTGCTCTCGTCCGTCAAGCGCGCCCTGCTGAAGGCGGCGACGCCGACGGC
>CAJPFL010000008.1 GCA_905339315.1 Rhodocyclaceae bacterium | reverse complement strand
TTGGCATCGTTGAACCACTTGACTGTACCTGTTGCCATATTTCCTATCCTAAAAAAATTGAAGGGCGACCGCCCGACGGTTCGTTCGAGTACCCAGAACCGAAATGGCAGTAGCATACCGCATCATTCTGTAGCTTGAGTCCGAGCGAAACGGCATTGAACATGCAACTCGGCAATAAATCAAGCTTTTTTTGCAGGTTATGGAGTAGGCGGCAGCAGGCTCCGGCGCAGGGCATCGAGCAGCACCTCGGGCGGCTGCGCGCCGCCGAGGCCGTAGCGGCCATCGAAAATAAAGAAGGGCACGCCGCTGATGCCCATGCGCTGGCCGCGCTCCGCCTGGGCGCGCACGGCGTCGGCATCCGCCTCCGAGCGCAGATACGCCAGCGCCGCCGCCTCATCGTCGCCGCATTCACCGGCGAGTCGCGCCAGCACCGCCGCATCGCCGACGTTCTCCCCCTGCAGGAATTGGGCGGCGAAGAGCCGCTCGACGAGGGCGCCGGCGTCACCCGCCATTTGAGCGCGGTGGATCAGGCGGTGGGCGCGCAGGGTGTTGGCGCGGACCTCGATGCGCTCGAAGGCGAACTCGATGCCGGCCGTGCGCCCCGCCGCGGCGATCTGCGCCCAGAGCTGCGCCAGCTTCTCCGGCCCGCCGAATTTCCTCTCGAGGAAGGGCCGGTAGGGTTCGCCCGATTCGGGCGTGTCCGGGTTGAGGAAATACGGCAGCCAGCGAATGCGCGGCGCGATGTCCGGACGCTCCTCGCGCAGCAGTTGCAATGCCGCTTCCAGCCGATGCTTGCCGATGAAGCACCAGGGGCAGACCACATCCGAGACGATGTCGATGGCGAGTTCCGTCACTTTTTCACTTCCAGCACGATCTTGCCGATGTGACGGCTGCTTTCCATCAGGCGGTGCGCCTCGCCCGCCTGCGCCAGCGGGAAGGTGGCGTGGATATGCGGACGCAGGCGGCCGGCGGCGATCTCCGGCCAGATGTTCTTCAACAGCGCGTCGCGGATCGCCGCCTTCTCGGCCAGCGTGCGCGGCCGCATGGTCGAGCCGGTGACGGTCAGGCGCTTGAGCATTACCGGCATCAGGTCGAACTCGCCCTTGGCTCCTTCGAGGAAGGCGATCAGCACCAGGCGGCCGTCGCGCCGCAGCAAACCCAGGTTCTTCTGCAGATAGGGCGCACCGACCATGTCGAGCACGACGTCGACGCCCTCGCCGGCGGTGATCTCCTTCACCTTCTGCACGAAGTCGTCCTGCTTGTAGTCGATGGCGTGGTCGGCGCCGAACTCGCGACAGAACTGCGCCTTCTCCGCGCTGCCGACGGTGACGAAGCTCTCGACACCGAGATGGCGCGCCAGCTGGATGGCGGTCAGCCCGATGCCGCTCGACCCGCCATGCACCAGCAGCCGCTCGCCAGCCTTGAGCCGGCCGAGGTCGATGAGGTTGGCCCAGACGGTGAACCAGGTTTCAGGCAATGCCGCCGCCTGCGCCATATCGAGGCCGTCGGGAACCGGCAGGGCATGCGCGGCCGGCGCCACGCAATACTCGGCATAGCCGCCGCCCGGCACCAGCGCCGTCAGGCGCTGACCGGCTTTCCATTCGCTGACGCCCTCGCCCAGCGCCGCCACCGTGCCGGCGACTTCCAGGCCGAGGATCGGCGACGCACCCGGCGGCGGCGGATAGCGGCCGGAACGCTGCAGCACGTCGGGGCGGTTGATGCCGGCGAACGCCACCTCGATGAGGATCTCGCCGGGCCCGGGCCGCGGCACATTGCCTTCCGCCAGCTGCATGGACTCGGGCGTGCCGTCGTTGCCGTAGATGACCTGCTTCACTTCAGGATTCCTCCGGATAAAACCGGCTTCCAGTCTAGCGCGTTTGGAGCTGACTGCAGTGCGAGGCGATCGCCTCGATCAGCTTCGGCAGCAGGCCCGGCGGCAGGTCGTGCGCCATGCCGTCGATCACCATCAGTTTCGCGCCCTTGATGTGATGCGCGGTGTCGCGGCCTGCCGCGACCGGCACCAGCGGATCGTCGGCGCCGTGGATGACCAGTGTCGGCGCGGTGATTTTCTCCAGAAGTGCGCGCCGGTCGCCCGAGGCGATGATGGCGAGCAACTGCTGCAGCACGCCCGCCGGGTGGTAGGCACGGCGCACGCCGCGGCCGATGCGCCGGCGCAGTTCGCCCTGGTCGGTGGGGTAGCCGGGGCTGCCGATGACGCCGAACAGGCGAATCAGGTGTTCGACCACCTGATCCGGATCGTTCGGGTCGGACGGTTTGCTCAGCAGCGCGCGCATCGCGTGAGGCCTTGACCGCGACACTTTCGGATTGCCGCTCGACGACATGATCGAGGTGAGGCTGAGCACGCGGTGAGGAAAACGCGCCGCGACGACCTGGGCGATCATGCCACCCATGGAAACGCCGACGATGTGCGCCCGCGCGATACCCAGCGCGTCGAGCAGGCCGATGGTATCGTCGGCCATCTCGTTGAGCGTGTAGGGCGCACGCACCGGCAGCTTGAGCCAGGCCGAGGCGAAGGCGAGCAGCAGGTTGGGCCGCTTCTTCAGGTGGATCCTGCCGGACAGGCCGCAATCGCGGTTGTCGAAGCGGATGACGCGGAAGCCGCGCTCGACCAGCCCCTGGCAGAAGGCCTCGGGCCAGGCGACGAGCTGCATGCCCAGGCCCATGATGAGGACGATGGGCGGATCGGACGGCTTGCCGAGGGATTCGTACTCGATTTTCAGGCCGTTGACTTCGACTGCCGCCACTGCGTCAGAACCAGCCGCGGCGCCGCGGATTGCGGTAGAGCAGGCTGCGCAGCCCGCCGCGGTCGAAGGGTTTCCATTCGCCTTCCGCCTGCGCCAGGCGGTCGGCGATGGCATAGAAGGTCATCGGGTTCAGCCCCATGCCGAGGTGGCTCGCCTCGACCTCGATGTTCTCGGCCAGCGGCCCTTCCTTCTCGACACTGCACTGCCAGGCCACGACGCCGTCGCTGCGGCTGAAGATGGAGGTCGTCGGCACCGGCGGCGGCGTGCGCAGCGGCTCGTGGATTTCCGGCGTGCCGATCTTGTGGCCGGTGACGAATTCGTAGAGGCGCCAGGCATTGGTCGCCTTCGGATGGCCGGTGAAGGGCGTGCCCAGCGTGATGACCTGGCGCACCGCATCCGGATACACCTTGGCCAGTTCGCGCGCATAGAGGCCGCCCAGGCTCCAGCCGATCAGGCTGACCTTCCTTTCGTGCGACGCGTAGATTTCACGAAGGCGTTCCAGGCAGGATTCGATCACGCCGTCGCGCGGGCCGAGGTTGAAGCCGAGTTTCCAGGGGGATGCCGCGTAGCCGAGGCCCCTGAGGAATTTGCGCAGCGGCAGGGTGGACACATCCGGCGCGATCAGCCCGGGGAAGACCAGCACCGGGTGGCCGTCGCCCTTCGGCGCCAGGCGCAGCAGCGGCTTGGCCGCGATCGAGGCGCCCAGTTCCCACGGCGCGCGCCCCTCCAGCGCCAGCCTGACCAGGCCGGGCGCCTGCGGCAGGCCGAACTCGTACCAGTGATGCGGGTTGTGCATGTTTCCTCCCTTCAGGATTTTGACGACGCGGTTTTTTTGATAACGGCACGCTTGCGCTTCGCTGCAGGGGCGGGCTGCGGCAGGACGCGCTGCTTCAGCTCCTCGTGCGCCTCCAGCAGCGCCTGCGCCAGCTTGCGCGGATCGGGCACCGCCTTGCGGGCGACGACGATGCCGAAATCGAGCGAGCCGGCGTAGCTCATCACCGTGATGTTCACGCCCAGCCCGTGCTCGACGATGGACAGCGGCCAGTAGGCGCGCATCGGCAGGCCGGCGGCATGGAGCGTCACCGGCGGGCCGGGCACGTTGGAAATGACGAGATTGGCGATGGGCGGAATGGCGCTGGCGAGCCGGGTTTTTCCGTAGAGCGATGCCAGGCCGCCCACCAGCCACGGCACGCCGATGGACGGAAAATCGGTCGGGATGACGGATTGGGCGCGGCGGGCGACGGACTTCATGGCGCCGGAGGCATCGCGGATCGCGCGCAGCCGCCGCAGCGGGTCGGCAATGTGCGTGGCGAGGCTGACCAGGCTCAGGGTGGCCTGGGTGGTGAACTCGGTGTTGCCGGATTCGCGCAGCGAGATCGGCATGGTCGCGATGAGCGGCTTCTTCGGGATGCCGCCGCGGTGGGCGAGGTAGCGCCGCAGTGCGCCGCTGCACAGCGCGAGGACGACGTCGTTCAGCTTGGCCTCCTGGCTGGCGGCGATGGCCTTCGCCTCGGCGAGGGGGATCGAGACGCAGGCGAAGCCGCGCTCGGCCGTGATCGCCACGTTGAGCGGCGTCTTCGGGCCGAAGGAGAAGTTCTGGCGCAAGGCTGAAGGGCCTTCACCGCTTCCGCCGCCCGAGCTTTTCACCATGCCGGCGAGGAGCCGGAACACGTCGGGCAGGTGCCGCACCAGCTTCACGTACTGGGCGGCGTCGTGGCGCAGGGCGGCACTCGCCAGGCTGACGAGGCCCGGCTGTTCGGCGCGGGCGGGGACGGCGCGCACCGCGGCCGCTTTCCCCTCCGGTTGCGGCGCGACGTCGAACAGTGCCTTGGCCAGCGCCACGCCGGCCGCGCCGTCCAGCACGGCATGGTGCACCTTCATGTAGAAGGCCGCCTGCCCGCCCTGCAGGCCCTCGATGACATGCACTTCCCACAGCGGCCTGCGCCGGTCCATCAATTCGGCATGCAGGCGCGCAGTGCAGCGCTCGAGCTGCAGGCGCGTGCCGGGCCGCGGCAGCTTGTGGCGGCGCACGTGGTCATCGAGGTTGACCGCGCCGCCGTCCGTCCAGACCGGGTTGGCGAAGTGCAGCGGCATCTCCGCCAGCCGGCGCCGGTAGAGCGGCGCCAGGTCGAGGCTGCGCTCGATCAGCCGTCTGACTTCGGTGTAGAAATCCTTCTTGTAGTCGGGCGGCAGATCGAACAGATGCAGGGAACCGACATGCATCGGCGTCTCGGGCGTTTCGAGATGCAGGAAGCTGCCGTCGAGTCCGCTGAGGGACTTCACGATATCGAGCCCTCGTCCTGCATCATCCAGACGAACAGCGCCCGGCCTTGCGCCCGCGCCACGCCGGCCAGGTCGGCCAGCGCCGTGACGAAGCCCTTGACCTCGTCGGCGGACCAGCCGTCCTCCTCGAACTCCTCGGTCGCGGCCAGTTCCTCGCCGACCCGGTCGAGGGCGTCTTCCTCGAGTTCGGCAAGATGTGCCACGGAATCGTCGGGCAATTTCATGAGCCAGGGGCCCTCGTCGGAAGCGGCATGGAGCGGCCCGCATTCATCCAGCGCCTCGTCGAACAGCTCGCCGGAGAGCAGGGCGTGGAGCATGGCGAACTTGGCCGGGTCGAGTCCGTTCGCCTCGAAGCCCTTCCATTCCTCGACCGGCTTCTCCGATTCGATGATCGCCCCGGCATCCTCCAGGTCGGCGACGACGACATTCACCCGCATTCCCATCGGCTTCCCTCCTTTTAATCGCTGACCTTGCCGCGCAGGGCCTTGACCGCACCGCGCCGGGTCTTGCTGTCGAGACGCTTCTTCTGCGAGCTGCGCGTCGGCCTGGTCGGCTTGCGCGGCCGGGGCGTTGCGGCGACGCCGGCAATCAGTTCCTGCAGCCGCTTCAGCGCTTCTTCCCGGTTCTTCTCCTGGCTGCGGGACTGCTGCGCCTTGATGACGACCACGCCCTCGCGGCTGATGCGCTGGTCGCTCAGCCTGAGCAGCCGCTCCTTGTAGAACTCGGGCAGCGAGGAAGCGCCGACATCGAAGCGCAGGTGGATGGCGCTGGAGACCTTGTTGACGTTCTGGCCACCCGCCCCCTGGGCGCGGATGGCATTCAGTTCGATCTCGCCGAGCGGGATGGATACCCTTTCCGAAATCTTCAGCATGCTGCCGGGCGCGCGCTCGGCGGGTGCCAGGCCGTCGGCGTAGGCGCGCTTGGCGTCGGCGGAAAGCAATTTGACTTCGTACTCGGCCTTCAGCGCCGACGAGCGGTCGGGGTACTCGACGCTCGCCAGCAGGCGCTGCGGCGGATGCGAGCGGGTATAGCGCGCGCCCCGGCCAGCGGCGTGCGCGGCGTAGCGCGCGGCGACATCGACGGTGATGCCGGTATAGATGCTGCCGTCCCGGCATTCGATCAGGTAGAGGTACCAGGTACTCACCTCATTCAGCCCCGAAGCCGAACTTGCGCCGGACCATCAGGCAGTCCGCCGACCCCGCCTGAAACTCGCGGCAGACGAGCGGGCGGTTCGCGTAGACGCTGCAACCCACGCGAACGCCGAGCTCGCCTTCCAGCGCCGCGCAGCGATGGCCCCAGGACTGCATGCGGCCATTTTCGAAGTCGATCAGGTCGTCGGGGATGCCTTCGCCGTCGCGCGGCCCCATCAGCACCGGCCAGGTTTCCGACCAGGCGCAGCAGCCGCCGCAGTCGAGGCAATCGGGCACGCGCTCGCTCGCCATTCCGCTCACGCCGCCCCCCGCTTCGTCACCCCAATCCCCTTTTCCATTCTAATTTCGCTATGCGAACGATGATTTCGTTTTACTCGCCTTCATGATATCTTCTCCGCCATTCCATTGGAACATAACCATGCGCGAATTCAAGGACAGGACGGCCGTCATCACCGGTGCGGCCAGCGGCATCGGCCTCGCGCTGGCGCAGCGGGCGGCGCGCGAGGGCATGCGCCTGGTGCTGGCGGACATCGACGAGGCGAAACTCGCCGAGGCGGCGAAGGCGCTGCCAGTGGCCGCCGACGCGCTGTGCACCCGCCGTGTCGACGTCAGCCGCGAGGAGGACATTGCCGCCCTCGCCGACGAGGCCTTCGGCCGCTTCGGCGGCGTGCACCTGCTGTGCAACAACGCCGGTGTCGGCCTGACGCGGCTGGCCTGGGAGCTGACGACCGCCGACTGGGAATGGATCCTCGGCGTCAACCTGTGGAGCGTGGTGCACGCCATCCGCCACTTCGTGCCGCGCATGCTCGCGCAGGAAGGCGAAAGCCACATCGTGAACACCGCCTCCGTCGCCGGCCTGCTGTCCACCCCCGCGATGGCCGCCTACAACGTCAGCAAGCACGGCGTCGTCACGCTGTCGGAAACGCTGTACACCGAATTGCGGGCGCAGCAGGCGAAGATCGGCGTCTCGGTGCTCTGCCCGGCCTGGGTGCCGACCGCCATCCACACCTCGGAGCGCAACCGTCCGCAGCGCTTCGGCGAGGCCGCGCCGCCCTCGGCCGCCTCCGCCGCCTACCAGGAACGCATGGGCCAGGCGGTGAAGTCCGGCCGCCTGACGGCCGACGACATGGCAAATGCCGTCTTCGACGCCGTCGCCGCGGACCGCTTCTATGTCATCCCCCATGGCCGCATCAAGCAGGCCGTGCGCCTGAGGATGGAAGACATCCTCGAGGAGCGCAACCCCACTCCCCTCTGAGAGACAGAACGATATGAAAGCCCTGCTCTGCTCCGAATACGGCCCGCCCGACAAGCTGGCCGTGCACGACATCCCGTCTCCCCAGGCCGGTCCCGGCCAGGTGGTGGTCGACGTCAAGGCGGCGGCCCTCAACTTCCCGGATGCGCTGATGGTGCAGGGTCTCTACCAGGTCAAGCCGCCGCTGCCCTTCTCGCCCGGTGCGGAAGTGGCCGGCCTCGTCAGGGAGGTCGGCGAGGGCGTGCAGGGGCTGAAGGCCGGCGACCGCGTCATCGGCTTTCCCGGCACCGGCGGCTTCGCCGAGGAATGCACCGTGGCGGCCGAGAAGATCATGCCGCTGCCGGAAAACATGGACTTCGCCAGCGGTGCGGCGCTGGTGCTGACTTTCGGCACCTCGCTGCACGCGTTGCAGGACTGCGGGCGGCTGCAGGCGGGCGAGACGCTGCTGGTGCTCGGCGCCGCCGGCGGCGTAGGCGCGGCGGCTGTCGAGATCGGCAAGGCGATGGGCGCGCGCGTCATCGCCGCCGCTTCGAGCGAGGACAAGCTGGCGCTGTGCCGGCAGCTCGGCGCCGATGAAACCATCAACTACACGACGGAAGACCTGCGCAAGCGCACCCTGGCGCTGACCGGCGAAAAGGGCGTCGATGTCGTCTATGATCCGGTCGGCGGCGGCTACACCGAGTCGGCGCTGCGCGCCATGGCCTGGCGCGGCCGGCTGCTGATCGTCGGCTTTGCCGCCGGCGAGATACCGAAGATCCCGCTCAACCTGGCGCTGCTGAAGGAACGCCAGCTGCTCGGCGTGTACTGGGGCGACTCGGTGCGCCAGGACCCGCGCGGCCACGTCAAGAACATGAAGCAGCTGATGGCCTGGTTCGCCGAAAGGAAGATCAAACCCGTCGTCAGCGAGCGGTTTCCGCTGGCGCGGGCGCCGGAAGCCATCCAGCGACTGCTCGATCGCCAGGTGATGGGCAAGGTCGTCATCCTGCCGGAAGCCTGAGCCCATGGCCAGAACCGCCCGCAAGACGCCGAACGAAAAGCCGCGCGCCGCCAAGGACCGCCAGTTCGTCACGGCGCTGGCACGCGGCCTGGACATCCTGCGCGCCTTCACGCCGCGCCACCCCGTCCTCGGCAACAACGAGATCGCGCAACGCGCGCACCTGCCGAAGCCGACCGTCACCCGCCTGACCTACACGCTGACCCAGCTCGGCTACCTGAACTACTCGCCGGAGTCGGGCAGGTATTCCCTCTCGGTGGGCGTGCTGGCACTCGGCTACTCCTTCCTCGCCAGCCAGGACATCCGCGCAATCGCACGGCCGCTGATGCAGGAGTTCGCCGATTTCGCCCGCGCCACGGTCTGCCTGGCGGCGCGCGACCAACCGCACATGGTTTTCCTCGAGGTCTGCCAGGGCAATCCCACCTTCCAGATGCGCCTGGAGGTCGGGGCGCGCGTGCCCTACGGCATGACGGCGCTGGGACGCGCCTACCACTGCGGCCTGAGTGAGGAAGCGCGGGCGGCGATGCTCGAGGAACACCGCAAGACCGCACGCAAGGAAGACTGGGAAGGCTTCCGTGCCAGCTTCGAGAAGGCCGCGCGCGACTACCAGAAGCACGGCTTCTGCGTTTCCCTGGGGGAATGGAACAAGGACGTGTACTCCGTCGCCGTGCCGCTCGTGTCGCGCGACCACTCGAAGGTGCTCGCCCTCACCTGCGCCGGCCCGCCCTTCGAGATGACGCGCAGCCGCATCTTCGAGGAGCTCGGCCCGCGCCTGATCCAGTTGCGCGACCGGCTATTTGCGGCGACCGGTGGCAGTTTCTGAAGCCGCCTACAGGCGGTAATCCAGCCTGATCTTGTCCTGCAGCTTGCGCGCCTGCTTGAAGGCTTCCTTGAGGATGTGCCGGTCGAGTTCGTTCAGCTTGTCCGGATCGATGCGATTGGCACCGGCCTCGTCCCCCTTCAGGTCTCGCTGGTGGCGCAGGCGCAGCATCTGGATGAAATAGAAGCCATCGATGATTGCCTCGACGTCGGCGCCGAGATTGGTGGCCGCCGCTGCGCCGCGCAGGCGCTGTGCCGTACTGGTGACTGTCACGTTGTGGGCCAGGGAAAAAATCCGGGCAGCATCGACGAAGGGCCGCGAGCCGTGCATCTTCAGGTCGATGGTGTGCGGGAAATCCTTGTTGTTGTCGTAGACGAAGTCGCGGAACATCCCCAGCGGCGGCTGGCACTGCAGTGCGTTCTCGGTCATCAGGCGCAGGAACAGCTTCGCCTTTTCCGCCGCCCCCAGCAGCCAGTCGCGCAATGCATGCGACAACTCCTCGTCGCCATACAACGGCCGGAAGTCGAAAAAAATCGATGCGTTGAGGAGCGCCTTGGGCTCGGGCGTCTGGATCCACCTGGCAAATTTCCCCCGCCATTCTTCGAGTGACAGGCACCATTCGGGATTGCCGGCCATGATGCCGCCCTTGCACAGCGGGAAGCCGCAGGCGTCCAGCTTGCGGTTCACCGAGTCGGCGAAGGGCAGCAGGCTCCTGCGCACCTCGTCGGTGTCCTGGCCAGCGGCCTCGAAAATGATGCCGTTGTCCTGGTCGGTGGACAGCGTCTGCTCGTAGCGCCCTTCGGAGCCGAGGGCGACCCAGCACCATTTCACCTGCGGCAGGTCGAATTCGTCGTGGGTCAGTTCGATGATGCGCAGCGTCAGCAGGTCGTTCAGCGTCGAGATCAGGTGGGTCAGCTGGTCGGCGGCGACGCCCTGCCCCAGCATGGTGTCGGCCATGCTGCGAATATCTTTCGAACAGGCCTGCAGCGCTGCCAGGTCCTTCGCTTCGCGGATGTTGCCGGTGACGTCGTTGAGGCCGGTGCGCTGCAAGGCGAACAGGTCGTTCTGCGAGACGATGCCGAGCAGGCCGCCCGCATCGTCGACCACCAGCAGGTGCCGCAGGCCGCGCCGCCCCATGATGAGGGCGGCCTGGTAGGCCGTGGTTTGCGGCTTGACGGTAATCACGCCTGCGGTCATGACCGCGGCGATCGGCAAGTCGAGCGTGCAGCCGGGCAAGGCCACCCGGTGCAACAGATCGCGCAACGTAAATATCCCCAGCGGAAGCCGCGAACTGCCTTCGGCGATGATGATGGAGCCGATGCGCTTCTCGTCCATCACCTTGATGGCCTGGCGCACCGTCGAATCCAGCGGCACCGTCACCGGCTGGCGTCGAATGAGGCTGCCCAGCGGGCTGTACATCGCCTGGAAATCGCCCTTCAAGGGCTGGCGCGTGGTTTCTTCCATGGTCGGTCTTGTCCGTTCAGTACTTGACTCGGGCGTAGTAGGTGCGCTCTGCCGCCTCGCGCGCTTCGCGCAGGGTGCGGATGCCCATCTCCGCCAGGAGCGGGATCATCTTCAGGAACACTTCCCCGGTGACGATGGCATCGCCGAGGGCGGTGTGGCGGCCGATGACATTCACGCCGAGCCGCTCGCAGATCGCCTCCAGCTTGTGCGATTCCTGGTTGGGATGGATCACGGCGGAGAGCAGCAGCGTGTCGAGCACCGGCTGGCGAAAGCAGATGCCGGTCGACGCCTCCTTCAATTGCAGGAAGCGCATGTCGAAAGCGGCGTTGTGCGCGACCAGCACGGTATCCTCGCTGAAGGCATGGAAGGTCGGCAGCACCTGGCCGATGGTCGGCTGGCCGGCCACCATCTCCTCGGTGATGCCATGGATGGGGATCCCTTCCGGCCGCAACGGGCGGCGCGGGTCGATGAGCTGGTCGATGCTCTCGCCCCGGAGCAGGCGGCCGTTGACGATGCGGGTCGCGCCGATCTGGATGATCTCGTCGCCGGCCGAAGGCTCGAGACCCGTCGTTTCGGTGTCGAAGACGGTGTAGGTCAGCTCCGTCAGCAGGCGATCGTCGAGGGCCCGGCTTTCCTCGGTCTGGCGGAAGAGGTTGAAGTCGTAGTATTCGGGGCGGCTTTCCGCGTGCCGCAGCGCCGCCGGTTCGACGGTTTCCTGCGGCACGGCCGAAGGGATCAGCATGCGGATGAAGGCGCGGTGCGAGGTCTTCTCGCGCTCGAACCAGATCTCGCCGCCGTGGCGCTCGATCACCTCGCGCAGGGTCAGCGGGCTGTTATCCCCCGCCACGTTCATCGGCTCGATCTCCCATGCCAGCAGCGTCTGGCTGCTCATCACCGCCCCGGTCCAGATCAGGTCGAGGTGCGCCAGGCGTCCGGCCGGGGTCAGGCGAAAGCGGATTTCGCGAATATCATATTCGTCGCGCAGGCGCGAAGCCAGGTAGGTCACGCCATGCAGCAGCGAAAAACTGTCCACCTTGATCCAGACGCCCTCGGCGACCTCCTCGGCTTTGGTGGGCAGATCCAGCTTCTGCTCGATGCGCCGCCGCGCCGCGGCAACGAGTTCTTCGCCGAGCATCTCTTCGAGCGGCCAGCGCGACTTGAGCGCATCGGAAAACTCCGTCACCGTCCGGTCGAGCCGCTGCCCCATGGCTTCCACCTCGTCGCGGATGATGCCGACGAAGCGGTCGCGCTGCTCGAGGTCCATGTCCGGGTAATCATGCAGGTTCTCGACGGCGGCGCGGATGTTGCCGAGCGAGGCGCGGCTGCCCTCGGTGAGGGACTGCAGCAGGGTGTCGCGCCGGCCCTCCATCTCGAAATTGCGCGTGATGTTGTCGAGCATCAGGACGTAGCCGGCAACGACCCGCTCGCCCTCCGCTCCGCCGTCCGGTGCGGCCCCGAGCACCGGCGCCATCTGCACGCGGATCAGCTGGCCGGCGCGGCTGGTCGTGACGAAGTTCGCCGTCGGCTGCTGGCTGCCGCGCGCCAGGCGCTGCTGGATGTTTTCCAGTGCATGCGTGATGAGGTTGCGCTCGAGGATGGCAAAGATCGATCGCCCCAGTCCGATCAGGACGCCGTCCCGTGCAGACTGACTTTCGCCGGCCAGCGCCCTGAACTGCAGGCGGGCGCGGTTGTTGTAGAGCAGGATGCGTCCGTCGAGGTTGCACACCACGACGCTCTGCGTCAGCTCCGACATCAGGGCCGCCAGCCGGTTCTTTTCCTCTTCGATGGAGGATCCGGCCTCGCGAATCCGCTTCTCGACGTCCCGTTGCAGGGATTCGCGCTGCTCGGCCAGGGCATTCACCACCTGGGCCAGGGTCCTGATTTCCGGCGCCCCCAGCTCCTGCAACCGCAGGCCGGGATTGGCATTGACCATGACCAGCGCCTGTTCGCGCAGCGCCATCGGCGCCAGCACATAGGCCCGGTAGATGGCATGCACGATCATGCCGAGTACCGCCCAGGCCATGAGGATGATCAGGATCGACAGTTCGAGACGCGGCATCAGGATGGCGAGCAGCGCCTGACGCTCCCCGGCCTTCATGTCCGCCCACAGCACCGCACCGAGCGCGCCGAACAGGAGCGCCAGCAGAATATAAATGCCTGTCAGGACCAGGGCCAGCTTGAGCCGGCCGGAACGGTCGCTCATCCGGCGAGTCCCAGGATCTGCCGCACCTGGGCAATCAGGTCCTTGGTGGAAAACGGCTTGGTCATGTAGGCATCCGCGCCCAGGGCCGTTCCCTTGGCCACCTCGGTGTCGCGTCCCTTGGCCGTCAGCATCACGACCTTGATCGATTGCCATTCGGGATTGGCGCGGATCGTCTGGCAAACCTCGAAGCCGTTCTTCTTCGGCAGCATGATGTCGAGCAGCACCAAGTCGGGCTTCTTCTCCTCGACCGACCTCAGTGCCGCCTCCCCGTCTGCGGCAACAGCTACCTCGAACCCCTCGCGCTTCATGAGGAACTCCAGCGAAACCACGATGTTCGGCTCGTCGTCGACGATCAGTATGCGTTTGCTCATTTTTCCGTTCTCTCCTCGTGGCGTATGCCGCCTTCTCTGTTCAGGGGCAGGGTAAACGAGAATGTCGCCCCCTGTCCCGGACTGCTTTCCACCCACAACCGCCCGCCGAAATGCTCGATGATCTGCCGGCTGATCGGCAGCCCCAGGCCGGTCCCTTGCGGCTTGGCGGTCATGGTATCGCCTACCTGGCGAAATTTCTCGAAGATGGTGCGCTGATCCTGTTCGCTGATGCCCGGACCGTTGTCCTCGACGTCGACGCGCACCGCATCGCCCCCGGCCGACAGCTTGACGGCCACACGCCCGCGATCCGCCTCGCAGAATTTGACCGCATTCGAGAGCAGGTTCAGCATGACCTGGATCAAGCGATCGCGATCCGCCATCACTTTCGGCACCCCCCCCTCGAGCGCCATGTCGAGGCTGATGCGCTTGTCGCCGAACAGCGAGGAGGTCGCCGCGACAGACTCCTCGATGACCTCGTGCAGGTCGATCTCTGCGGTATGCCATTCCGCATTGCCCGACTCGATCTTGGCCATGTCGAGCACCTGGTTGATCAATCGCGTCAGGCGCTCGGTCTCCTTGACGATGATGGCGAGGAATTTCTTGCGGTTGGCAAGGTTGGTCTTCGGGTCCTCCAGCAGGATTTCCGAGAAGGCACGAATCGAAGTCAGCGGCGTGCGCAATTCGTGCGTCACCGTCGACATGAAATCGTCCTTCATGCGGTCGACCTCCTTCAGCCGCTCGTTGGCGGCGCGCAGTTCGGCGGTGGCCGCCTCCAGTTCGCGCGACTTCTGCTCGAGCTGGCGCGAATAGGCGCGCACCTGCGAGGCCTCGTCGAGAATGTTCATCACCTCGTCGATGCCGAGCGGCTCTTCCTTCACCACCGAGGCCACCATCACCCGGGCGGATGCGCCGCCGATGGCGCCGGCCAGCAGGGTTTCGGCGTAATGCACCAGATCGGCATCGGCCTGCAGTTCGTCTATCGAGGCCAGCTTGCGCCGCCGGGCATAGGCCAGAAAGGCCTCGCGCGCCCGCTCCGGGCCGAGGAAGCGGCCGATCAGCGGCAGCAGGTCCTGCACCTGGGCGCTGCCGCGCCAGAAGCGCGAGCGCTCCGCGCCCTCGGTATGCCGGAAGACGTCGACGAACAGCGTACCCTGGCTGGTTTCCACCACATCGGGCCGTCTGTAGAGGGAGACGGCGACATAGCAGCCGATATTGGCGAGCATGCTCCAGAACAGGCTGTGGGAAATATCATCCAGTCCGGTCAGCCCGAAGAGCTGTTGCGGCTTGAGCAGGACGATGCCGAACAGGCCCTCCTTGATGAAATCCAGGGACAGCCAGCCGGATTTTGCAAAGGACGGGAGCAGCAGCGTGTAGATCCAGACGGCGAACCCTGCGGCCAGGCCGGCAATGGCGCCCTGGCGGGTGCCGCCCTTCCAGTAGATGCCGCCGATGATTGCCGGCGCGAACTGCGCCACGGCGGCGAATGAAATCAGGCCGATCCCGACCAGCGCATAGGCCTCGCCGGCGGCGCGGAAGTAGATATAGCCCAGCAGCAGGATGGCGGCGATCGCCCAGCGGCGGATCGACAGCAGCAGCCCCGAGAGGTCCTGCTCCTCGTGCAGCCGCAGCGCCTTCCAGCGCAGCAGGACCGGCATCACCAGGTCGTTGCAGACCATCGTCGACAAGGCAATGGTTTCGACGATGACCATGCCGGTGGCGGCCGACAGGCCGCCGATGAAGACGAACAGGGCCAGCGCCTCCTGCCGCTCGGCCATCGGCAGGGTCAGCACGAAAGTATCGGCATCGACGCCGCCCTCGGGGAAATGCAGCATGCCGCCGACGGCAATCGGCAGCACGAAGATGTTGATGATGAGCAGGTAGAGCGGAAACAGCCAGATCGCGCGCGCCAGGTGGCGCTCGTTGACGTTTTCCACGACTGCGATCTGGAACTGCCGCGGCAGGAACATGATGGAGAGCATGGAGAGGAAGGTCAGCGACCACCAGCTGCCGTAGCTGGCGCCGGTATCGGCCACCGTCATCAGCGCCTTCAGCTTCGGCACCAGTTCGGCCCGGTCGAAAATGTCGCCGAAGCCGTTGTAGATGCCGAAGGTGACGAAGATGCCGACGGCGACGAAGGCCAGCAGCTTAACCAGCGACTCGAAGGCAATGGCCGCCACCATGCCCTCGTGCCGCTCGGTCGCATCGAGGTGGCGCGTGCCGAAGAGGATGGTGAAGGCGGCGAGGATCATGGCGATGTAGAGCGCGCTGTCCTGCAGCAGCGGCTGCGCACCCGCTTTCGCCGGCATGACGATGTCGGGGTAGTTGAGCAGGATGATGAAGCTGTTCGAGACCGCCTTCAGCTGCAGCGAAATGTAGGGCACGATGCCGACCACGGCAATGATGGTCACCAGCCCGCCAAGCAACTGGCTCTTGCCGTAGCGCGACGAGACGAAGTCGGCAATGGAGGTGATGCGGTTGGCCTTGCTGATGCGGATGATCTTCAGCATGACGTACCACCACAGCCCGGCCATCAGCGTCGGGCCGAGGTAGATGGGCAGGAAGCCGATGCCGGTCGTGGCAGCGCGACCGACGCTGCCGTAGAAGGTCCAGGTCGTGCAGTAGACCGCCAGCGACAGTGCATAGATGGTCGGATTGGCGATCACCGAGCGCCCGGCATCGGCGCGCTTGTCGCCGAAATAGGCAATGGCGAACAGCACGCCCAGGTAGGCGAAGGAAACGCTGGCGATGACCCAGCCCTGAAGCATTCATTCCCTCCTG
>CAJPFL010000007.1 GCA_905339315.1 Rhodocyclaceae bacterium | reverse complement strand
GGATTGTAGGCCTGTGCGGGAGCGAGTCAATCGCCGGCAGGATTGCCGCAAGCGAAGGCGACCGCCGCGTAGGCGCGCGGTCGCCTCAACGCAAGGCGAATCGGCCTGGAAGTTGCGTCCCGCCTGGCTTCCAGGCTATCGGTTTGACATTCAGCGCGGCGCGCTTATTTCTTCCTGGCGCGGCTCGCGGCTTTTTTATTGCCCTGCTTGGCCAGTGCGGCCATTTCACCCGCAAGCCGTCCCTTGCCTTCCTTGCCGGAGGGTTTTGGCATGGCGACCATGGCGTCGGCCTTCTCGGGCAGGCGGCCAAGCTGGACGATCTCCAGGCGCTTGCCCTTGGCGTCGCGGCGGCGGGCGACGATGCGGTAGGAGAAACTCACCGCCGAAGTGCCCTTCTGCAACTCGCGCACTTCGAAGCCGGTGCCGGTCTTGCGCTGCACATAGAGGCCGTTGCAGTCGCCCTCGGGGGTGAGGAAGACGTGGTAGTCCTTGCACGTCACCAGCTTGGCGAAGGCCTTTTCGAGGGCGATCGTGGCGCGGCCGCCCTTGAGCTTGCCGCTGCCGAAATCCTCGAACCAGTTTTCCGGCGACTCGACGCAGTAAAGGCGCCGGTGCGTGCCGTCCGGATGCGGCACGACGGCGGATTTGTGCCCGGTGACGGTGAAGTCGCCTTGCACCTGGAAGTTGCCGAAAAACAGGCCTGCAAACAGCGGCCCGCCGGTTACGAAGGGCGGTGGCACTACCGGCGTGGTGGCGGTTTGACGAGCGATGCCGACGATGCCATGTCCGGGACTGCCGATGCCCATGACGCCGGCGCCCGAGATGGCGTTGCTGCTTGTCATGCCGCGCACGCCGAAGGCGGTCCTGGAGAAGCCGTCGACGCCGATGCCCAGCAGGGAGGTGCCGGCCACGCCGGAATGGGGGAAGCGACCGCGCACGTTGTTGCCGAGGACGCCAAAGCCGCCTTGCACCGTTCCGCGCACCGCCGTGCTGATGCCGGGGATGTCGCGGGTGTCGACGCAGGTGGCGGCTACACCCAGGCCTGCTGAGCTCTCGGCGACGATGGCGGCGTCTCCTGCCGAGCTGGCCGTCAGCGCGACGCCCTTCAATGCGCCGGCCGCGATGCCCGTGCCGGAATAGTTCTGCACGCGCAAGGCGGCATCCTTGGCCGGCGTTAGCGCTGAGATGGTGGTCTGTTTCGTCGAGGTGTCGGCGTTGCCGAGAATGACCGGATTTCCGTTTGCCATGATGTCTCCTGTTCATGGCGAGTGAGCCTGCCCGCGCGGTTGATGATATTTTTATAAGTGCGTACACCTTATCATGCGGTACGCGACAACCCCAGCGGGTTCAAAATCTCCTGGCCAGACTACGATGGCGATTAGAATCCGTTTAACGCGACGGCCGCACCTCGCCGTCCGTCCGACTGAGGAGGCACACAATGCACAACAGATTTCTGCCGATCGTTCTTGCCGCCGCCCTGCTGGCCGGCTGCGCCACCGTGACGAATCCGGTGACAGGGCAGCGGGAGCTGACCGTCATGGACGAGCGCAGCGAGATCGCCGAAGGCAGGAAGGCGCACGAGGAGGTGCTGAAGGAATACGGCGCCTATGCGAACCCGCGCCTGCAAGCCTATGTGAACGAGCTCGGCCAGCGCCTGGCGAAGCAGTCCCACCGCAGCAACCTGGAATGGCATTTCACGGTGGTGGACAGCCCGGAGATCAACGCCTTCGCCCTGCCCGGCGGCTATGTCTACGTCACCCGCGGCCTGATGGCCCACATGGAAAGCGAGGCGGACCTGGCCGGCGTGATCGGCCACGAGATCGGCCATGTCACCGCCCGCCACGGCGCCCAGCGTGCGACGCGCCAGCAGACGGCGGGACTGGGCGTCCTGGCCGCCACCATCCTCGGCGCAGTGCTGGAGGTCAAGGGGGTGGGCGGCGCCACCGACATGGCCAGCACGGTGTCCCAGGGCGTCGCCGCCGGCTATGTTGCCTCGTACAGCCGCGATCAGGAAACCCAGGCCGACCGCCTCGGCGCCGAGTACCTGGCGCGCAACAACTACGATCCGAAGAACATGATCGACGTGATCCGCGTGCTGAAGAGCCAGGAGCAGTTTGCCGCCGACACGGCGCGTGCCGAGGGCCGCAAGCCGCCAGCCCAGGCCGGCTGGCTGGCTTCGCATCCGAGCAACGACAAGCGGTTGCAGGACATCGTCCAATTCGCCGCCCAGTACAAGGGCAAGTATGGCGACGAGGGCCGCGCCCGCTACATGCAGGCCATCAATGGCATGACCTTCGGCGAAAGCCGCGAGCAGGGCGTGACGCGCGGACGCAATTTCT
>CAJPFL010000006.1 GCA_905339315.1 Rhodocyclaceae bacterium | reverse complement strand
CGCCGTGCTGCAGGGACTGACTTTTGCCGCCAGCCTGTGCCTCGCCCTGCCGGCCCTCGCCCTCGACGGCACGCTGAAGAAGATCAAGGACAGCGGCGCCGCCACCATGGGCGTGCGCGAATCCTCCGGCGGCCTCTCCTTCACCCTCGGCGACGGCAAGTTCGCCGGCTTCCACGTCGAGCTGTGCCAGCGCGCGCTGGCCGACGTGCAGAAGCAGCTCGGGATGGCGAAGCTCGACATCAGGTACCAGCCGGTGACCTCGCAGAACCGCATCCCGCTGGTGCAGAACGGCACGGTCGACATCGAGTGCGGCTCGACCACCAACAATGCCGCCCGCCAGAAGGACGTCGCCTTCGCCGTCACCACCTACGTCGAGGAAGTGCGCATCGCCGTCAGGGCCAATTCGGGCATCACCTCGATCGCCCAGCTCAACGGCAAGAGCGTCGCCACCACCACCGGCACCACCTCGGTGCAACTCCTGCGCAAGCACGAGCGCGCCACCGGCGTGGATTTCAAGGAGGTGTTCGGCAAGGACCACGCCGACAGCTTCCTGCTGCTCGAGTCCGGCCGCGCCGACGCCTTCGTCATGGATGGCCAGATCCTCGCCGGCAACATCGCCAAGTCGAAGAACCCGGCCGACTTCAGGATCGTCGGCGAGGTGCTGGCCGTCGAGCCGATCGCCATCATGCTGCGCAAGGACGATGCGGCCTTCAGGAAGGCCGTCGACGACAGCCTGAAGGCGCTGATCAAGTCGGGCGAGATGGCGAAGATCTACGACAAATGGTTCATGCAGCCGATCCCGCCGGCCAATACGCGCATCGGCCTGCCGGCTTCGGAAGCGACGAAGGCGGCCTGGGCCAGCCCGAACGACAAGCCGGCGGAAGACTACGCGAAGAAGTAGCCCTTTGCGCCAATAACATGGAGCCGCGCAGCGGCGAACAACCGTCACCCCCTTCCTCGGGAAGGGGGGCGGGGGGAAGGTAGTACATGTCCACCTGGGACTGGCAGGTCTTCTGCAAGGACACCATCGACGGCGAGATCGTCCCGCGCTGCTTCGGCAGCGCCGGCGACATCACCTACCTCGACTGGCTGCTTTCCGCCTGGGGCTGGACGCTCTCGGTGTCGCTGCTGGCGCTGCTGGTGGCGCTGCTGCTCGGCTCGATCATGGGCATCCTGCGCACCGCGCCGCATCGCGGATGGGTGCTGCTCGGCAATGCCTGGACCGAGCTCTTCCGCAACATTCCGCTGCTGGTGCAGATCTTCCTCTGGTACCACGTCGTGCCGGCGCTGATCCCGCCGCTGCGCGGCGTGCCGAGCTTCCTGCTGGTGGTGCTCGGGCTGGGATTGTTCACCTCGGCGCGCATCTCGGAGCAGGTGCGCGCCGGCATCCAGTCGCTGACGGGCGGGCAGCGCATGGCCGGGCTGGCGATGGGCTTCACCCTGCCGCAGACCTATCGCTACGTCCTGCTGCCGATGGCCTTCCGCATCGTCATCCCGCCGCTCACCAGCGAGTCGATGAACATCGTCAAGAATTCGGCGGTGGCCTTCGCCGTGAGCATTTCCGAGCTGACCCTGTTCGCCCTGCAGGCGCAGGAGGAGACGGCGCGCGGCATCGAGATCTACCTGGCCGTCACCGGCCTGTATTTCGTCTCCGCCTTCGCCCTCAACCGGGTGTTCCACTTCGTCGAGCAGCGGGTGCGCGTGCCGGGCATGATCGGAGGCGGGACGTAATGCTGACGCTGGATTTCGCCTTCCTCACGCCGCAGGTCCTCTCCAGCTACGTGCTGAAGGGCTTCGTCTTCTCGCTGCAGCTGACGGCCATCGCCATGCTCGGCGGCATCGCCCTGGGCACCGTGCTGGCGCTGATGCGCCTCTCGAGCAAACCCTGGCTGACGCTGCCGGCCGCCGCCTACGTGAACACCATGCGCAGCATCCCGCTGGTGATGGTAATCCTCTGGTTCTTCCTGCTCATCCCGCTGGCGATCGGCCGCCCGCTCGGCGCCGAGATGTCGGCCATCATCACCTTCACCCTGTTCGAGGCGGCCTACTACTCGGAGATCATGCGCGCCGGCATCCAGAGCATCCCGCGCGGCCAGGTCGCCGCCGGCTACGCCCTGGGCATGCGCTACGGCCAGACCATGGGCCTCGTCGTGCTGCCGCAGGCCTTCCGCAACATGCTGCCGGTGCTGCTGACGCAGACCATCATCCTGTTCCAGGACACCTCGCTGGTGTACGCCATCGGCGCCTACGACCTGCTGAAGGGCTTCGAGATTGCCGGCAAGAACTTCAACCGCCCGGTGGAAACCTATCTCGTCGCCGCCGTGCTGTATTTCGTCATCAGCTTCAGCCTGTCGATGCTGGTGAGAAGATTGCAGCAGCGCATCGCCATCATCCGTTGAGGAGCCCCGCACGTGGCCATGATCGAAATGAAGAACGTCGGCAAGTGGTACGGCACGTTCCAGGTGCTGACGGATTGCAGCACCCGGGTCGAGAAGGGCGAGGTCATCGTCGTCTGCGGCCCCTCCGGCTCGGGCAAATCCACGCTGATCAAGTGCGTGAACGGCCTTGAGCCCTTCCAGCAGGGCGAGGTGATCATCAACGGCATTTCCGTCGGCGACCCGAAGACCGACCTGCCCAAGCTGCGCGCCCGCGTCGGCATGGTGTTCCAGCATTTCGAGCTGTTCCCGCACATGTCGATCACGGAGAACCTCTCCATCGCCCAGGTCAAGGTGCTCGGACGCGGCAAGGACGAGGCCCGCGAGCGCGGTCTCAAGCTGCTCGACCGCGTCGGCCTGCGCGCGCAAGCCGACAAGTTCCCCGGCCAGCTCTCCGGCGGCCAGCAGCAGCGCGTCGCCATCGCCCGCGCCCTGTCCATGGACCCGATCTGCATGCTCTTCGACGAGCCGACCTCGGCGCTCGACCCGGAGATGATCAACGAGGTGCTCGACGTCATGGTCGAGCTGGCGCAGGAAGGCATGACCATGATGGTAGTGACGCACGAGATGGGCTTCGCCCGCAAGGTGGCACACCGCGTCGTCTTCATGGATCAAGGTAGAATCGTCGAGGACGACAAGAAGGAAGCCTTCTTCGGCAGCCCGCGCTCCGAGCGCGCGCAGCAGTTCCTTTCCAAGATCCTTCACCATTAACGGAGGCCGGCATGGCCGCACAGAACGAAACGAAAAACATGGCGCTGTTCTGCGACTTCGAGAACGTCGCCCTCGGCGTGCAGGAAGCGAAGTACGCGCAGTTCGACATCCGCAAGGTGCTTGAGCGCCTGCTGCTCAAGGGCAGCATCGTCGTCAAGAAGGCCTACTGCGACTGGGCGCGCTACAAGGACTTCAAGGCGCCGATGCACGAGGCCGCCTTCGAGCTGATCGAGATCCCCCACGTGCGCCAGTCGGGCAAGAACTCCGCCGACATCCGCATGGTGGTCGACGCCCTCGACCTCTGCTACACCAAGGCGCACGTCGACACCTTCGTCATCATCAGCGGCGACTCCGACTTCTCGCCGCTGGTCTCCAAGCTGCGCGAGAACAACAAGCTGGTGATCGGCGTCGGCGTGAAGAAGTCGACTTCCGACCTGCTCATGGCCAACTGCGACGAGTTCATCTACTACGACGACCTGGTGCGCGAGGAGGAGACAAAGAAGCGCACCGCCAAGAAACGTCCGGCCAAGCCGGTCGCCGCCAAGGGCGCGCAGAAGCCGGAGAGCAAGGCGCCCGCCGAGGAGGAGGACCGCAAGCAGGAAGCGCTCGACCTCGCCCTGGAAACCGTCGAGGCGCTGGTTGCCGAGCGTGGCGCCGGCGAGCCGATCTGGGGCTCGATGGTGAAACAGGCCCTCAAGCGCCGCAAGCCCGGCTTCAGCGAGTCCTATTACGGATTCAAGTCGTTCAGTGACCTGCTGGAAGAGGCCGGCAAGCGCAAACTGCTCGCTCTGGAGCGCGACGAGAAGTCGGGGGGCTACATCGTGCGCGT
>CAJPFL010000005.1 GCA_905339315.1 Rhodocyclaceae bacterium | reverse complement strand
CGGCGTGCACTTCGAGGCCTGCGCCAACGAGGCCGGCGCCGCCGCCATGCTCGGCGCCTCGATCAACTACCCGCTGCGCGGCGCCGCCACCTGGAAGTCGGTGGTCGGCACCAACGTCGCCTCGGACGCGCTCTCCAACCTGTCCTCGGCGGGGGTGGTCGGCGGCGCCATGATCGTCATCGGCGAGGACTACGGCGAGGGTGCCTCGATCATCCAGGAGCGCAGCCATTCCTTCGCGCAGAAGTCGCAGATCTGGCTGCTCGACCCGCGGCCGAACCTGCCCTCCATCGTACGCATGGTGGAGAAGGGCTTCGAGCTGTCGGAAGCCAGCAACACGCCGGTGATGCTCGAGCTGCGCATCCGCGCCTGCCACGTGCATGGCAGCTTCGAGACGAAGGACAACGTCGCGCCGAGATATTCGCGGCGCAACCCGATCACGAAGCCGGTGTTCAGCCTCGAGCGCATCCCGCTGCCGCCGTCCAACTACACGCAGGAGAAGCACAAGATCGACGTGCGCCTGCCCGAGGCGCTGAAGTTCATCCAGCGCGAGCAGCTCAACGAGTTTTTCCCGGGCGACCTGCGCCAGGTCGGCATCGTCCTCCAGGGCGGCCTGTACAACACCACCATCCGCGCCCTGCAGCAGCTTGGGCTCGCCGACGCCTACGGCGAATCGCGCATCCCGCTCTACGTGCTCAACGTCACCTACCCGCTGGTGCACGAGGAAGTCACGCGCTTCTGCTCCGGCAAGCGCGCCGTGCTGGTGGTGGAGGAGGGCCAGCCCGCCCACCTCGAGGAGGCCATCAATTCCATCCTGCGCCGCGCCGACATCAACGACCCGCACGTTGTCGGCAAGGACCTCCTGCCGGTGGCCGGCGAATACACCGGCGAAGTGGTGCTGAAGGGCGTCGGCGAGTTCCTCAGGCTGATCATGCCGGACGGCGTCGACCCGGCTGCCGTCGCATCCGTGCTCGAAGGCGTCGCCGAGGCGAAGGCCCGCGCCGCCGAACTGCTCGGCGCGCCGGTGCCGACGCGCCCGCCCGGCTTCTGCATCGGCTGCCCGGAGCGGCCGGTGTTCACCGCCCTGAAGCTGATCGAGAAGGAGCTCGGCGGCATCCACATCAGCTCCGACATCGGCTGCCATACCTTTTCCACGCTGCAGCCCTTCAACCTCGGCAACACCGTGCTCGGCTACGGCCTGTCGCTGGCGGCGGCTTCCGCCATGGGGCCGAACTTCGGCAAGCGCATCATCACCGTCATGGGCGACGGCGGCTTCTGGCACCAGGGCCTCGTCACCGGCATCACCAACGCCATCTTCCGCAACGACGACGGCGTGCTGGTGATCATGGAGAACGGCTACACCTCGGCCACCGGCACGCAGAACATTCCCTCGTCGCCGGACCTCTCGGCGAGGGAGGGCCGCGGCATCAGCATCGAATCCACCCTGCGCGGCCTCGGCGTGAAGTGGCTGGAGCGCGTGCCCAACTACCAGGTGAGCGAGGTCGCCGACGCCCTGCGCCGCGCCATGACCACGGAAGAGAAGGGCCTGAAGATCATCATCGCCGACGGCGAGTGCATGCTCGAGCGCACGCGCCGCGAGCGGCCGGTGAAGGCGCAGCAGCTCGCCGCGGGCGAGCGCGTCGTGCGCACCCGCTTCGGCATCGACGACGACGTGTGCACCGGCGACCGCGCCTGCATCCGCCTCTCCGGCTGCCCCTCGCTGACCATCAAGGATTCGCCCGACCCGCTGCGCAGCGAGCCCGTGACCACCATCAACAGCGGCTGCGTCGGCTGCGGCCTGTGCGGCGAGGCGGCCCACGCCGCCGCGCTCTGCCCGAGCTTCCACCGCATCGAGGTGATCCAGAACCCGAGCGGCTGGGACCGCTTCCTGCACGGCATAAGACAGGGCGTCATCGGCATGTTCGGGGGTGGCAAATGACCCGCCCGATCACCATCCTGGTGGCCGCATTGGGCGGCGAAGGCGGCGGCGTGCTTGCCGACTGGCTCATCGAGGCCGCCCTGCACGAAGGCTTCCCGGCGCAGAAGACCTCGATTCCCGGCGTCTCGCAGCGCACCGGCGCCACCACCTACTACGTCGAGATTTACCCCGAGAAGGGCGCCCGCCCGCCGGTGATGGCGCTGGTGCCCAGCCCCGGCGGCATCGACCTGATGGCCGCCTCCGA
>CAJPFL010000004.1 GCA_905339315.1 Rhodocyclaceae bacterium | reverse complement strand
ACCGAGACCTTCGCCTCGGTGCCGTACATCATCAACGAGGGCGGCGAGAAATTCCTCGAGCTGGGCAAGCCGAACAACGGCGGCACCAAGCTGTTCTCCGTCTCCGGTCACGTAAATCGCCCCGGCAACTTCGAGGTGCCGATGGGCACGCCGTTCAAGGACCTGCTGGCGATGGCGGGCGGCATGCGCAACGGGCGCAAGCTGAAGGCGGTGATTCCAGGCGGCTCCTCCGCGCCGGTGCTGCCGGCCGACCTCATCATGGAGTGCACGCTCGACTACGACTCGATCGCCAAGGCCGGCTCGATGCTCGGTTCCGGCGCCGTGATCGTCATGGACGAGACCACCTGCATGGTAAAGGCGCTCGAGCGCCTGTCCTATTTCTACTTCGAGGAGTCCTGCGGCCAGTGCACGCCCTGCCGCGAGGGCACCGGCTGGCTCTACCGCGTCGTGCACCGCATCGAGCACGGCGAGGGACGGCCCGAGGACCTCGACCTGCTCAACAGCGTCACCGACAACATCATGGGCCGCACCATCTGCGCCCTCGGCGACGCGGCCTCCATGCCGGTGAAGAGCTTCATCAAGCACTTCGGCGCGGAGTTCGAGTACCACATCCAGAACAGGAAATGCCTGGTGCCCGAGGACGTGCAGCGCGCGGGCAGCGGCTTCTTCAAGGCGGCGTAGCGAAATGCTGGAAATCGAGATCGACGGCAGGAAAACCGAGGTGGCCGACGGCAGCACCGTGATGGATGCCGCCCATAAGCTCGGCATTTTCGTGCCGCACTTCTGCTACCACAAGAAACTGTCCATCGCCGCCAACTGCCGCATGTGCCTGGTGCAGGTCGAGAAGGCGCCGAAGCCGCTGCCGGCCTGCGCCACGCCGGTGACCAACGGCATGAAGGTGTTCACGCACTCCGAGGCCGCCGTCAAGGCGCAGAAGGGCGTGATGGAGTTCCTCCTCATCAACCATCCGCTCGACTGCCCGATTTGCGACCAGGGCGGCGAATGCCAGCTGCAGGATCTCTCCGTCGGCTACGGCCAGAGCGCCTCGCGCTACCAGGAAGAGAAGCGCGTGGTGGTGAACAAGAACTTCGGGCCGCTCATCGCCACCGACATGACGCGCTGCATCCACTGCACGCGCTGTGTCCGCTTCACGCAGGAGATCGCCGGCTGGATGGAACTCGGCCAGGCCTTCCGCGGCGAGCACGCCGAGATCATGCCCTTCATCGAGAAGACGGTGGATTCCGAGCTCTCCGGCAACGTCATCGACCTCTGCCCGGTTGGTGCGCTGACCTCGAAGCCCTTCCGCTTCGCCGCCCGCACCTGGGAGCTGTCGCGCCGCAAGTCGGTCAGCCCGCATGACGGTCTCGGCGCCAACCTGATCGTCCAGGTCAAGCACGACAAGGTGCTGCGCGTCCTGCCGCTGGAGAACGAGGCTGTCAACGAGTGCTGGCTGTCGGACAAGGACCGCTATTCCTACGAGGCGCTGAACTCCGACGAACGCCTGACGAAGCCGATGTTGAAGCAGTGCGGCGAATGGCGCGAGGTCGACTGGCAGACGGCACTCGAATTCATCGGCACCGACCTCAAGCGCGTCGTGCGCGAGCACGGTGCCGCCTCGGTCGGCGCGTTGGCCTCGCCGCACGCCACGCTGGAAGAACTCCATCTGCTGCAGAAATTCATCCGCGGCGCCGGCAGCGAGAATATCGATTGCCGTCTCCGCCAGGCTGACTTTTCCCTCGACGGGAAAAAGGTCGTGCCGTGGCTCGGCATGCCGATCGCCGACATCCCGGCGCTGGACCGCGTGCTGGTCGTCGGCAGCTTCCTGCGCAAGGACCATCCGCTGCTGGCGCAGCGCCTGCGCCAGGCGGCGAAGAAGCTCACCCGCGTCAGCCTGCTGCACGTGGCCGACGACGACCAGTTGATTAGTTTGCACGCCAAGTCGATCGTCGCGCCGTCGGCGCTGGCGGCGGAACTCGCCGGCGTCGTCAAGGCCGCGGCCGAGGCCAGGGGTGCGGCTGTCGATGCGGCGCTGGCCGGCGTGCAGCCTTCGGCGGCGGCGAAGGCCATCGCCGAGAGCTTGGCCTCGGGCGAGAAGGGCGCGATCTTCCTCGGCAACTTCGCCCAGCAGCATGCCCAGGCGGCGACCCTGCATGCGCTGGCGCAGAAGCTGGCCGAGCTGACTGGCGCGCGCTTCGGCTATCTCGGCGAGGCCGCCAATGCCGTCGGCGGCTACCTCGCCAACGCCGTGCCGGGTGCGCAGGGCCTCAACGCCGCGCGCCTGCTGGCCGAACCGCGCAAGGCCTATTTCGTCCTGCACGCCGAACCCGAACTCGACTGCGCCAACCCGCAGCAGGCGCTGGCCGCGCTGAAGGGCGCCGACCTCGTGGTGGCGCTGACGCCGTTCAAGACCCGCGCCCTCGACTACGCCCACGTCATCCTGCCGGTTGCACCCTTCACCGAGACCTCCGGCACCTTCATCAATACCGAGGGCCGTGTGCAGAGTTTCAACGCCGTGGTGAAACCGCTCGGCGAGACGCGCCCGGCGTGGAAGGTGTTGCGCGTGCTGGGCAACCTGCTGGGACTCCCAGGCTTCGAGCAGGACAGCTCCGAGGCGGTGCGCGCCGAGGTGCTGGGCGGCAAGCCGGCCTCGGTGGCCGAGCGCCTGAACAACCAGGCCGACGGCATCGCCATCAACCTTGTGTCGCCTGCGCCTGCCCTGCAACCGAGATTGGAACGGGTGGCTGACGTGCCGATCCATTTTGCCGATCCACTGGCGCGCCGGGCACCGTCCCTGCAGAAAACCCGCGACGCGGCCCCGCCCGCCGCGCGCATGAATGCCGCCACGCTGGCGAAACTCGGATTGAGCGACGGCATACAGGTAAAAGTCAGCTCTGGCGGAACGGCGATCCTCATCGCCCAGATGGACGCCTGCGTGCCTGACGGTTGCGTGCGTGTCGCCGCTGGCCACGAACTGACGTCCGGCCTGGGCCCGATGCAGTGTGAGATCACCGTGGAGCGCGTGTGATGGAACAGCTCGTTCTCCAATTCTTCCAGTGGTTCTGGAATCTGTTCGGCCTGTGGGATGCCCTGTGGGCCGTCGTCAAGCCGGTCTGGCCGCTGGTCTGGGTGATCATGAAGATCGTTGCCATCCTGGTACCGCTGATGCTGTCGGTGGCCTACCTCACCTTCTGGGAGCGCAAGATCATCGGCTGGATGCAGGTGCGCATCGGCCCCAACCGCGTCGGCCCGTGGGGCCTGCTGCAGCCCATCGCCGACGGCATGAAGCTGTTTTTCAAGGAAGTGCTGGTGCCGACCGGCGCCAACAGGGGGCTGTTCTTCGTCGGGCCGGTGATGGCCATTGCGCCGGCGCTGGCCGCCTGGGCGGTGGTGCCCTTCTTCGATGGCGGCGCCCTGGCCGACATCGACGCCGGCCTGTTCTACGTCCTGGCGATGACCTCGATGGGCATCTACGGCGTCATCATCGCCGGCTGGGCCTCCAACTCGAAGTACCCCTTCCTCGGCGCCATGCGCGCCTCGGCGCAGATGGTGTCCTACGAGATCGCCATGGGCATGGCCCTGGTCTGCGTGCTGATGATCTCCAACAGCCTCAACCTCTCCGACATCGTCCGCGCCCAGGGGCGAGGCTGGTTTGCCGACCAAGGCGCCGGCTTTCTTTCATGGAACTGGATCCCGCTGCTGCCGATGTTCGTCGTGTATTTCATTTCCGGCGTGGCCGAGACCAACCGCGCGCCCTTCGACGTCGTCGAGGGCGAATCCGAGATCGTCGCCGGCCACATGGTCGAGTTCTCCGGCATGGCCTTCGCCATGTTCTTCCTCGCCGAATACGCCAACATGATCCTGGTGGCGACGCTCACCTCGGTCCTGTTCCTCGGCGGCTGGCTGTCGCCGGTCGGCTTCCTGCCAGACGGATTCCACTGGCTGGCGCTGAAGATTTCGTTCTTCCTGTTCCTCTTCCTGTGGTTCCGCGCCACCTTCCCGCGCTATCGCTACGACCAGATCATGCGCCTGGGCTGGAAGGTGTTCGTGCCGCTGACCCTGGTCTGGATCGTCGTCATCGGCACCTGGATGATGTCGCCGTGGAACATCTTCAAGTGAGAGGCTGAACGATGGGTGCCAAGGATTTCCTCAACAGCCTGCTGCTCAAGGAGCTCTTCAAGGGCCTGTCCGTGACCGGACGCTACCTGTTCGCGCCGAAGATCACGATCCAGTACCCGGAGGAGATGACGCCGCAGAGCAACCGCTTCCGCGGCCTGCACGCACTGCGCCGCTACCCGAACGGCGAAGAGCGTTGCATCGCCTGCAAGCTGTGCGAGGCGGTGTGCCCGGCGATGGCCATCACCATCGAGTCGGCCGAGCGCGAGGACGCGAATGGGCAAACTTCACGCCGCACCACGCGCTACGACATCGACCTGACGAAATGCATCTTCTGCGGCTTCTGCGAGGAGGCCTGTCCGGTGGACGCCATTGTCGAGACGCGCGTGCTGGAATACCACGGCGAGAAGCGCGGCGACCTGTACTACACCAAGCAGATGCTGCTGGCGGTGGGCGACAAGTACGAGGCGCAGATCGCCGCCGACCGCGAGCAGGACGCCAAATTCCGGTGACACCCATGGACTTCAAGACCGCGCTCTTCTACATCCTGTCGGCGATCCTGGTGATCGCGGCGCTGCGCGTCGTTACCGCGCGCAACCCGGTGCACGCCGTGCTGTTTCTGGTGCTCGCCTTCTTCAACGCCAGCGGCCTGTGGCTGCTGCTGCAGGCAGAGTTCCTCGCCATTGCGCTGATCGCCGTCTACGTCGGCTCGGTGATGGTGCTGTTCCTCTTCGTCGTCATGATGCTCGACATCAATCTCGAGCGCCTGCGCCAGGGCTTCTGGGGCAACCTCTGGCTCGGCGGCCCGATCGCCGTGCTGATGGTGGTCGAGATGGTGGCAGTGCTCTCCGCCCGCAGCTTCGGCCCCGAGGCCTTGCCGGTACCCGCGGCGCCGGCTGCCGGCTACTCCAACACCAAGGCGCTGGGCACGGCGATCTACACGGACTACGTCTATCCCTTCGAACTGGCTTCGGTCATCCTGCTGGTGGCGCTGATCGCCGCCGTCGTGCTCAACCTGCGCCAGCGCCGCGACAACAAGCAGCTGAACCCCGCCGAGCAGATCGCCATCCAGCGCAAGGACCGCGTGCGCATCGTGTCCATGCCTTCGGAGAAGGAATAAGCCATGCCCGGCCTGAACCACTTCCTGATTCTTGGCGCGATCCTGTTCTCGATCGGCGTGGTCGGCATTTTCCTCAACCGCAAGAATCTCATCGTCCTCCTGATGGCCATCGAGCTGATGCTGCTCGCCGTGAATATGAACTTCGTCGCCTTCTCGCATTTCCTCGGCGACATGGGCGGCCAGGTCTTCGTCTTCTTCATTCTGGTGGTCGCCGCGGCTGAGGCCGCCATCGGCCTCGCCATCCTGGTCGTGCTGTTCCGCAACCTGCGCACGATCCACGTGGACGACCTCGACAGCCTGCAGGGATAACCATGAGCGAAATGCATCCCCTTGCCCTGTACGTGCCGCTGGCGCCGCTGGCCGGCGCCCTCGTTGCCGGCTTCTTCGGCAGGGCGATCGGCCGCGCCGGGGCCCACTGGGTCACCAGTCTCGGCGTGGCCGTTTCGCTGCTCCTCTCCTGGTTCATCTTCCAGGACGTCGATGGCGGCAAGATCTACAACGCCGCGGTCTATACCTGGGCCAGCAGCGGCGGCATCAGCTTCCAGGTCGGTTTCCTCATCGACAAGCTGACGGTGACCATGATGCTGGTGGTCAACTTCGTCTCGCTGATGGTGCACATCTACACCATCGGCTATATGGCACACGACGAGGACAACTGGCCGGCCGACAGCCTGGCCGGAAGAAACAGCTATCAGCGTTTCTTCGCCTACATCTCGCTGTTCACCTTCTCGATGCTGATGCTGGTGATGAGCAACAACTTCCTCCAGCTGTTCTTCGGCTGGGAGGCGGTGGGCCTGGTCTCCTACCTGCTGATCGGCTTCTGGTCCAATCGGCCGACGGCGATCTATGCCAACCTCAAGGCATTCCTGGTCAACCGCGTCGGCGACTTCGGCTTCCTGCTTGGCATCGGACTCATCGCCGCCTACTGCGGCTCGCTGAGCTACAGCGACGTCTTCGCCCTGTCGCAGAAGCTGGCCAGCACCCATATCGAGCTGATCCCCGGCTCGCCCTGGCTGCTCGTCTCCGTCGTCTGCATCTGCCTGTTCATCGGCGCCATGGGCAAATCGGCGCAGTTCCCGCTGCACGTCTGGCTGCCAGACTCGATGGAAGGCCCGACGCCGATCTCCGCGCTGATCCACGCCGCCACCATGGTGACGGCCGGCATCTTCATGGTCTCGCGCATGTCGCCGCTGTTCGAACTGTCGGATGCGGCGCTGTCCTTCGTCATAGTCATCGGCGCCATCACCGCCTTCTTCATGGCGCTGATCGCCATCGTGCAGACCGACATCAAGCGCGTCGTCGCCTACTCGACGCTGTCGCAACTCGGCTACATGACCACCGCGCTCGGCGCCTCGGCCTACTCGGCGGCGATGTTCCACCTCGCTACCCATGCCTTCTTCAAGGCGGTGCTGTTCCTCGGCGCCGGCTCGGTGATCATCGCCATGCACCACGAGCAGGACATGCGCCGCATGGGCGGCCTGCGCAAGTACATGCCCATCACCTACCTGACGGTGTTGATCGGCGCGCTGGCCAATGCCGGCTTCCCGCCGTTTGCAGGCTTCTTCTCCAAGGATTCGATCATCGAGGCGGTGCACCATTCGACCACGGCGGGCGCCGGATTCGCCTATGCGCTGATCCTGGCCGGCGTCTTCGTCGGCGGCTTCTATTCCTTCCGCCTGGTGTTCTTCGCCTTCCATGGCAAGGAGCGTTTCCGCGAGCCGTCGCATGATGCCCATGGGCACGATGCGCATGGCCATGATGCTCCTCACGGACACCATGGCCCGGTCACGCCGCACGAGTCCCCCTGGGTGGTCACCGTGCCGCTGATCCTGCTGGCGATTCCCTCCGTCATCGCCGGCTGGGCGATGATCGGGCCGGCGCTTTTCGGGAATTATTTCGGCGGCGCGATCTTCATCGCGCCCGAGCATCCGGCCATCGCCAAAATGGCGGCGGATTTCCATGGTGCGATGGGCATGGTGCTGCACGGACTGATGACGCTGCCGTTCTGGCTGGCGCTGGCCGGCGCGGCGACGGCCTGGTATCTCTACATCGTGCGGCCCGACCTGCCGGCGGTGATCAAGGACAAGTCGGGCGTGCTGGCCCGCATCCTCGAAGAGAAGTACGGCTTCGACCGCTTCAACGACTGGTTCTTCGCCGGCGGCGCGCGCCTGCTCGGCCGCGGCCTGTGGAAGGGCGGCGACCAGACCCTGATCGACGGCCTGGTGGTGAACGGCTCGGCGAAGGTGGTCGGCTGGATCGCCTCCATCGTCCGCCTGTTCCAGTCGGGCTACATCTACCAGTATGCGTTCTCCATGATCATCGGCGTCTTCGTGCTGCTGACTTTGTGGATGAACCGGGCCTAGGAAAACAAGAATGTCTGGTCTTCCCTTATTGAGTCTTGCGATCTGGCTGCCCGTCATCGGCGGCCTGCTGGTGCTCGCCACCGGCGCCGACCGCAACGCCGGACTGGCCCGCCCGCTGGCCCTGGCGGTTGCGGTGGCAGGCTTCCTCGTGACGCTGCCGCTGTATGCCGGCTTCGACACGCAGACCAGCGCCATGCAGTTCGTCGAAATGCGCGACTGGATCCCGCGCTTCAACATCCACTACCATCTCGGCGTGGATGGCATCTCGGTGCTGTTCATCCTGCTCAACAGCTTCATCACGCCGCTGGTGGTGCTGGCCGGCTGGAAGGTCATCGAAGACAAGGTGGCACAGTACATGGCGGCCTTCCTCGTCATGTCCGGCATCATGAACGGGATCTTCGCGGCGCTCGACGCCGTGCTGTTCTACGTCTTCTTCGAGGTCTCGCTGATCCCGATGTACATCATCATCGGTGCCTGGGGCGGGCCGAACCGGGTCTATGCGGCGTTCAAGTTCTTCCTCTATACGCTGCTCGGTTCGCTGCTGATGCTGATCGCGCTGATCTACCTGTTCTTCCAGTCCGGCTTCAGCTTCAGCCTGCTCGATTGGCACGAATTGAAGATCACGCTGACGGCGCAGACCTGGCTGTTCCTCGCCTTCCTCGTCGCCTTCGCCGTCAAGGTGCCGATGTGGCCGGTGCATACCTGGCTGCCGGATGCCCACGTCGAGGCGCCCACCGGCGGCTCGGTGGTGCTGGCGGCCATCATGCTGAAGCTCGGCGCCTACGGCTTCCTGCGGTTCTCGCTGCCGATCGCGCCCGATGCCTCGCGCGAGCTGGCCTGGCTGATGATCGCGCTGTCGCTGATCGCCGTGGTCTACATCGGCTTTGTCGCCCTGGTTCAGACCGACATGAAGAAGCTGATCGCCTATTCGTCGATTTCGCACATGGGCTTCGTGACGCTCGGCTTTTTCATCTTCAACCCGCTCGGCGTCGAAGGTGCCCTGGTCCAGATGATCTCGCACGGTTTCGTCTCCGGCGCCATGTTCCTCTGCGTCGGGGTGCTCTACGACCGCATGCACAGCCGGCAGATCGCCGACTATGGCGGTGTGGTGAATACCATGCCGAAGTTCGCCGCCTTCTTCATGCTGTTCGCCATGGCGAACGCCGGCCTTCCGGCCACCAGCGGCTTCGTCGGCGAGTTCATGGTCATCCTCGGTGCGGTGAAGTACAACTTCTGGATCGGCTTTGCCGCGGCAACCACCCTGATTCTCGGCGCCGCCTACACGCTGTGGATGGTCAAGCGGGTGGTATTCGGCGCAGTCGCCAGCCCGCATGTCGCCGAGTTGAGCGACATCGACGCACGCGAGTTCGCCATCCTCGGCGCGTTGGCCCTGAGCGTCATGGCGATGGGCCTTTACCCCTTCCCCTTCACCGAGGTGATGCATGCCTCGGTGGACAACCTGCTCAGGCATGTCGCCGTGCCCAAGCTCTGAGCGGACGGACCCGAAATGAATTTCGTGATGCCCGATCTCTATCCCGCCTCGGCGGAGATTTTTCTCCTGCTGATGGCGCTCGTGGTGCTGCTGGTCGACCTGTTCGCCGGCCGGCGCTGGCTGACCTATCTGCTCACCCAGCTGACCCTGGCCGGCGCCCTGGGCATCACCTTCTTCACGATTGACGGAAGGACGGTCACCACCTTCAGCGGCATGTTCATTGACGACATGTTCGCCGATCTGCTGAAGCTGGCGCTGTATCCGGCCGTGGCGATGGTGCTGGTCTATAGCCGCGGCTACCTCGCCGCGCGGAACCTCGACAAGGGCGAGTTCTACGTGCTGACGCTGTTCGCCACGCTCGGCATGATGGTGATGATTTCCGCCGGCCATTTCCTCAGCCTCTACCTCGGACTCGAAATGCTGGCGCTATCCCTGTATGCGCTGGTGGCGATCGACCGCGACTCGGCCCGCGCCACCGAGGCGGCGATGAAGTACTTCGTCCTCGGCGCGATGGCCTCCGGACTGCTGCTCTACGGCATGTCGATGGTGTATGGCGCGACCGGCAGCCTGGAAATTGCCGAGGTCGGGCAGCGCATCGCACTCGGCGGCGGCAACAGGACGGTACTGGTATTCGGCCTGGTCTTCGTCGTTGCCGGCCTGGCCTTCAAGCTGGGCGTGGTGCCGTTCCACATGTGGGTGCCGGACGTCTATCATGGCGCGCCGACGGCGGTGACGCTGCTGATCGGCTCGGCGCCGAAGCTGGCGGCCCTGGCCATCGTCATGCGCATGCTGGTGACCGGTCTCGCCGAGCTGGCCGAACACTGGCAGGTGATGCTGATGATCCTCTCCGCCCTGTCCATTGCCCTGGGCAATCTGGCGGCGATCGCGCAGACAAACCTGAAGCGCATGCTGGCCTATTCGGCCATCTCGCACATGGGCTTCATGCTGCTTGGCGTGCTCTCCGGCATCGTCGGCGGGGATCCGCGCTTTGCCCTCAATGCCTACAGCTCGGCGATGTTCTATGTCATCGCCTACGTGCTGATGAGCCTGGGCGCCTTCGGCATGATCCTGCTGCTGTCGCGCGCCGGCTTCGAGGCGGAGGACATCGAGGACTTCAGGGGGCTGAACAGGCGCAGCCCGTGGTTCGCCGCCATCATGATGATCCTGATGTTCTCGATGGCCGGCATGCCGTTCTTCGTCGGCTTCTTCGCCAAGTTTGCAGTACTGCAGGCGGCGATTGCCGCCAAGCTGCTCTGGCTGGCGGTGTTCGCCGTACTCTTTTCGCTGGTCGGCGCTTTCTACTACCTGCGCGTGGTGAAGGTGATGTACTTCGATGCGCCGACGGACATGTCGCCGATCGAGGGGCCGCGCGACATGCGCATCCTGCTCTCGCTCAACGGACTCGCCGTGGCGCTGGTCGGCCTGCTGCCCCAGGGCGTGCTCGAGTACTCGATCTACGCCACCTACACCTTCCTCGTCGGGCACTGAGGCACGGCCGGGGCAGGGATCCCCGGTCCGCCTTGAAGGGGCTTACGCGTACTGTTCCTTGGCTTCGCGGGCGGCCTGCGCTTCTTCCGCCGAATACGCCTTGCCCGACCACAGCATGCGGTAGGCGGTTTCCTCGTTGCCGTTCTCGCACAATTCCAGCACCTGCCTGAATAGGGGCTGGAAAGTGTCGCTGCGGTGCGAAGCCTCATGTTCCTCGAAGGAGCGCCAGAAGGTTACGATCAGCGCCTCGCGCTCCTTCAGCGGACTTTCCACGGTCTGGCCGACCGTGCTGCCCTCGTTCGAAATCATGCCGGAATTGAGCGCCACAAAGCCGCCGACGAAGCCGGTGTCGGAATGGTAGGTCTTCACGTTTTCGCAGAGCAGGGCGACCCGTTCTTCGAGGTCGTCGACGCTATACTTTGGTTTCAGCAGCACACGGTTCACCGTCACGACGCCATCAGCTGAAAAACCGGGAATGAATCCGGACATGGTTGCCTCCAATTGATTAATAAGAGAATGCTTATAATAGACTAAATTAGTCGGGAATAAGTTCCATCCATGGCGGATCAAGAAAATACAAATAAAGACAAACACTTGCGTGAATCGCTGGTGATCAGCGAGGAGGTCTTTTCCGGGAGGCTGCTGCGTGTCAGGCGCGACACGGTTCGCCTGCCGGACGGCAAGCAGGCCACCCGCGAATTCGTCACCCATCCCGGTGCGGTCGTCATGATCGCCGAACTGCCCAACGGCAAGCTGCTCTTCGAACGCCAGTTCCGCTATCCGCTCGATCGCGTATTCCTGGAACTTCCGGCCGGCAAGATCCATCCCGGCGAGGACATCCTGCTTACCGCCCGTCGTGAATTGCAGGAGGAAACCGGCTATGTGGCGGAGTACTGGCATTATCTCGGCGTGATCCATCCCTGCATCGGCTATTCCGATGAGCGCATCGAGATCTTTTTCGCCCAAGGGCTGTCCCATGTCGGGCATGCCCTCGACGAAGGCGAATTCCTCGAAGTGCATGAACTCCAGCTGGGCGAGGCCATGGAGGCCGTGCGCGACGGCCGCCTCACCGACGGCAAGAGCGTTGCCTGCCTGCTCTGGGCGGAGCGCGTGCTCGATGGCCGCTGGCCATTGCCGAGGCAGGCTAATGATTAGTATTTCAGCGGATACTGATGGCGTGTAAAATCGACCTTCCGGACTCGCGCAAGCGGGCAGACAGGCTGGAGACGATGCATGACGGAATGCAGCCCCATGCTGCAACAGGCTGACGGCGAATCGCGCAAGGAACAGGGCGGCATGGAGGCCAGCAAGATGCAGGCCCTGCGTGTCCTGTCCGAAGTCACTGCCACGCTTGCCTCCGAATACGATCTCGAGGCGTTATTCAACCGCTTTCTCGAGATGATGGTGCGGCTCTCGGGCGCCTCCGCCGGTGTCGTGCGCGTGATGACCAGCGATGGCCAGCATCTGCGGCTTGCCGCCTCCCTTGGCCTGCCCCCCGAACTGGTCGAGAAGGAGCGCCTGGTCGATATCAACTGCGGCATCTGCGGCGCTGCCTTGCGCAACGATGAGATCAGTCAGACGCGCGACCTCAAGCCCTGCCTCGAGCGCACCCGGCAGCCTTATTTCGGCGAATGCAGTTCGATGGTGGTCGTGCCGCTCGAGCACAACGGGCGCCTGCTCGGCGCCTACAACCTCTACATGACCGAGGAGCGGCCGATTCCGGAAGAAGTGTCGCTGCTGTTCCGCACGATCAGCGAACAACTCGCGATGGCTGTCGAGAACACGCGCCTGATGCGCGAGAACCTGCGCATGACGCTGATGAGCGAGCGGCAGATGATGGCCAACGAGGTGCACGATTCGCTGGCGCAGACCATGGCCTACATGAAGATGCGCATCGAGCTGCTGCGCGAGGCCCTGCTGCAGTACGAGAGCGGCAAGGCCCTGAAGTACTCCGGCGATATCCAGCAGGCGCTCGACGAGGCCTACGCCAGCCTGCGCGAGCTGCTGACCCAGTTCCGCAACCGCATGGATCCGCTCGGCCTCGAGCACGCCCTGAAGGAACTTGCCTCCGGCTATTTCGACCGCACCGGCATCCGCCTCGAATTCGAGAACCGCATCCCCGACCTCGACCTGACGGTCGACCAGGAGGTGCAGGTGTTCCACATCCTGCAGGAGGCGCTCTCCAACGTCGCCCGCCACTCCGGCGCCAGGCAGGCGACCCTGACGCTTGACGCCGACGACGGCCAGTACGCATTCACGGTGGAGGACGACGGTCGCGGCGTCTTCGTCATGGGCGCCCAGCCAGACCTGCGCCACCATTTCGGCATCAGCATCATGAGCGAACGCGCCCAGCGCCTGCACGGCAACATCGAAATCGCCAACCGGCCGCAAGGCGGCGCGCGCCTGCGTCTGCTGGTTCCGATCCGCCAGGAGCAATAGGCATGGACCAGGGAATCAAGGTAATGCTGGTCGACGACCATACCCTGTTCCGCAAGGGACTGGCGGAGCTGCTCGACGGCCGCGATGGCATCCGCGTCGTCGCCGCCACCGGCACCCCGGATGAAGCCGCGCGCCTGCTTGCCGAGGCGCAGCCAGACGTCCTGGTGCTCGACCTCAACATGCCGCCGCACGGCGGCCTTGCCCTGTTGCGCACCTTGCAGGGCGAGGGCTGGAGCAGGCCGACCCTCATCCTCACCGTCAGCGACGCCGAGGACGACCTGGCCAATGCCATGCGCGCCGGCGCCCGCGGCTATCTCCTGAAGGACATGGAGCCCGACGACGTCGTCGACGCCATCCTGCGCGCTGTGCGCGGCGAGACCGTCGTGGCGCCGACCATGACCCTGAAGCTGGTCAACCTCCTGCAGGGCGGCGGCAGCAAGAACGCCGCGCGCGACAATCTGCTCGCCCAGCTCACCGCGCGCGAGCGCGAAATCCTCGACCACCTGGCGCAGGGCCAGTCCAACAAGGCCATCGCCCGCGCGCTCGACATCTCGCACGACACAGTCAAGCTGCATGTGCGCCACATCCTCTCCAAGCTCAACCTCACCTCGCGCGTCGAGGCGGCGGTCTTCGCCGTCGAACAGAAAATGGCGCCGCGGCAGAAATAAGACATCGGGCATTCCCCGAGACGCTGCTTAGCCCTGAATTCATTGACAATGCCAAGAAAATGTAATTTAATTTTGATTGAGATTTTATTCTAAGGAGTTGATAACATGAAAAATGTATCAATGCCACGATCGCTGACAACCTCATGCTCAGCCATTGCGCTCATGTCCGGCCTGCTTGGCGCTGCACCAGCCTTTGCGGCCGGCCCCAGCAGCCCTTGGTACGTGACGGGTTTTGTAGGCTACACCCAGCCGAAAGATTACCACTTCGATTTCATCAACAATACGACGGGCGCCAGGTTCCCCTACAAGGCCTCGCTCGACGACGGCTACTCGGTCGGCGCAGCGGTGGGCTACAGGATAAACGAGTATGTTCGTGTCGAAGGCGAGTACGCCTATAGCAATACCGATTTCGGCAATAGTTACCGTTCCCCGTTTTTCATCGGGCGGAATCCCAACGGTGACGTGACCATTCAGACGCTCATGGCGAATGTCTGGCTGGGCACCAAGCTGGGCGCATTCAAGCCGTATATCGGCGGCGGGATCGGCCATGGCTGGGTGGACGGGAATTTGAAAGTCACGAATGGTGCCGGCAATCAGTTCGGCGGCGATGACAGAGGTTTCGTCTACCAGCTCGGTGCGGGTCTGGGCTTCCAGCTGACCAACAACCTCGACCTCGACTTGGGCTACCGCTGGAAGAATGTCTATGACATCAATCTGAAGTCCAAGATCAACGGATTTCGTCTATCGTCCGACGACTTCAAGACCCAGACGCTTCAGCTAGGGTTGACCTGGAGATTCTGACAGGCCTTCCGGCCGAAGTCGGAGCCGGGTCTGTTTTACGGGAAGGGGCAGTTTGCTGCCCTCTTTCATTTCCGTTCTGTATGGTTTCAACATCGGGATCACGGGGTGGCCAGGCCGCAGCGCTTTTTGCAAGGGCAGCGGAATGCAGGGCACGCAACGATCCCGGCGGGGCGGAGTACTGCCTGCGCACGATCCTGACATTCGATGCCGGCAATGCACTGGCCCACAATGCTCTGGGCAATCTTGCGATATCGACCGACCAGCATCGACTGGCGGTAGAGCATCATCGGCTTGCGGTCAGGGCGGCGCCCGGCGAACCGGGTTTTCGAAACGATCTGGCCAACAGCCTGATCCTGTTCGGCGATCCGGCGGCTGCGCTGCCGCATTTGCGCAGGGCACTGGAGCGGGACCCGACGTTGCGCCCGGCGCAACTGAACCTGGCGCGTGCGTATCGCGATCTCGGCAACGCTGACCGGGCGCTCGCCCTGCTGGGAAACCTGGCGGCGAATCTGAAGCCCGAGGAGAGCGCGGTCGGCGTTGGCGTCGATCTCGAACGCGCATTGACGCTGCTCGCCATCGGGGAGGGCGGCGCGGCGCGCAGCCTGTTCCGCAAGGTGCTGGCGGTTCGCCCGGACGATGCCCGGGCGCTGGACGGGCTCGTCACCAGCCACAGTGCAACCGCGGAAGTGCATGATCTGGATATCGTCGACAAGGCGCTTTCCCAGCCCGGGTTGTCGACCCGTCAGCTTGCGGTCACAAATCGCGCCAAGGGAAAGATCCTTGACGACCTGGGGCGTTACGATGAGGCCTTCGACGCTTTCCGGCAGGCCAACGCCTCCAGAACAGCTCGCTTCGACATTGAGGCCCACGAGGCCTTCATAGAAGCCAGCATTTCCCACTTCACCCCCCGCTTCCTGGCGGAGCGCCGAGATCATGGCGTCACCACGGAACGCCCCGTCTTCATCGTCGGCTTGCCGCGTTCCGGCACTTCGCTCGTCGAGCAGATACTGGCCAGCCATCCCTTAGTTGTTGGGCTTGGAGAACTGAACCTCGTCGAGGAAACACTTCTGTCCGCGACCGGCATGCCGGCCGCGAGGCTGCCTGGCATCGAGAAATTGAGCGGCCTTACGGCTGCAGATGTTCGCCGGCTCGCGAAGACCTACCTGGCGGCCACCGACGCGCGCGCCGGCACTGCGCTGCGCGCGGTTGACAAGATGCCGCACAATTTTCTTGTTGTCGGCTGGATTGCGATGATGTTTCCCCGTGTCCGCATCATTCATTGCATGCGGGATCCGCTTGACGTCTGCGTTTCTCTCTATACACATTATTTCTCGGATACGCACAGCTACAGCCGGGACCTTGCCCTGCTGGGCAGGTATTACCGCAGTTACGAGCGCCTGATGAAACACTGGGAAAACCTGGTGCCGGAACAGATGATCAGCGTGCGTTACGAGGAACTGGTTGGCGATCTCGAAGGGGTGTGCCGTCGCATGATTCGCCACCTCGGTCTGGACTGGCATCCGGCCTGCCTCGCCTACCATCAGACCCGCAGAGTGGTTCAGACGCCAAGCCGCTGGCAGGTGAAGCAGCCGCTATACAGTTCATCGATCGGCCGCTGGCGGCGCTACGAATCGCATCTCGGCCCGCTCCTGTCATACCTCCAGTCGGCCTGAATGCAGGATGGCATGCTCCGGTTCCTTCCTGGTCCCCTCGACAGGAATCGAACCTGTATTTGCCGCTTAGGAGGCGGCCGTTCTATCCATTGAACTACGAGGAGCAGGGCGCGTATTTTAGCAGGTTGATCCGGGTGCTCCGCTATAATCCGGCGCATATGAAACGCCTTGCCCTTGCCTGCCTTGCCGCCTCATGGATGGCCTGCGCCGTCGCCGCCGGCGTGCCGGCGGTCGGCTCCCCGGCGCCGGAATTTTCCCTGCCCGATCAGGCCGGCCGCACGCTGCGCCTGGCGGACTACCGCGGCAAGTGGGTGGTGCTGTACTTCTACCCGAAGGACGACACGCCGGGCTGCACCGAAGAGGCCTGCGCCTTCCGCGACGACCAGGCGGCGCTGACGCTGCTCGGCGCGCAGGTGGTCGGCATCAGCCTCGACGACACCGCTTCGCACGCCGCCTTCGCCAAGAAGTACAGCCTGCCGTTCCCGCTGCTGGCGGATAGCGATGCCAAGGTGTCGGCGAGCTACGGTGCGGTGACCAACCTTGTCGTGGCGAAATTCGCCCGGCGCTATACCTTCCTCATCGACCCGCAGGGCCGCATCGCCAAGGCCTACCTCAACGTCGATACTTCCCGCCATTCCGCCGAGATCATCGCCGATCTGAAGCGGCTGACTTCCCGCTGATTCATGCCGATTCTGACGCTGGACAAGGGCTGTCTGGGCTTCGGCCATGTCGCGCTGCTCGACCACGCCGAATTCCAGGTCGACGAGGGCGAGCGCATCGCCCTGATCGGCCGCAACGGCAGCGGCAAGTCGAGCCTGCTGCGCGCGCTGGCGGGCGTGACTGCGCTCGACGACGGCAGGCTGTGGCGCCGCGACGGCCTGCGCGTCGCCTGGGTGCCGCAGGAGCCGGATTTCCCGCCGGAGCAGACGGCCTACGAGGCGGTCGCCAGCGGCGTCGGCGAGGCGAGCCGCCTGCTCGTCGCATACCACGACGCCGCCCAGCGCCTGGCGCACGATCACGGCGATGCAGCCATGGCGCGCCTGCACGAGTTGCAGGTGCAGCTCGAGGCGGGCGACGGCTGGCGCCTCAACACGCGCGTCGAGCAGGCGCTGTCGCAACTGGGCCTGCCGGGCGAGGCGCGCCTGGGCGAGCTCTCCGGCGGCGGGGTCAAGCGCGTGGCGCTGGCGCGGGCGCTGGCCGGCGAGCCGGAGCTGCTGCTGCTCGACGAGCCGACCAACCATCTCGACCTCGACGGCATCCTCTGGCTGGAGAGCCTCATTGCCGGCTTCGGCGGCGCGGTGGTGGTGATCACGCACGACCGGCGCTTTCTCGATTCGGTGGCGACACGCATCGTCGAATTGGATCGAGGAAATCTGGTGAGCTTCCCGGGCCGCTTTGCCGCCTACCAGACCCGCAAGGCCGACATGCTGGTAGCGGAGGCACAGCAAAGCGCGAAGTTCGACAAGCTGCTGGCGCAGGAGGAGGTGTGGATCCGCAAGGGCGTCGAGGCGCGCCGCACCCGCAATGAAGGCCGCGTGCGACGCCTGGAGCAGTTGCGCCGCGAGCGGGCGGCGCGGCGCGAGCGGCTCGGCGGCGTCGGCTTCCAGCTCACGCGCGGTGAGGCCTCCGGCAAGCTGGTGGCGGAGATCGAGCATGTCTCGAAGCGCTATGGCGAGCGCGATATCGTGCGCGACTTCTCCTGCCGCATACTCCGCGGCGACCGTGTCGGCATCATCGGCCCCAACGGCGCCGGCAAGACGACGCTGATCCGCCTGATCCTCGGCGAGATCGCACCGGACTCGGGGACGGTGCGCCTCGGCACGAAGCTCTCGGTAGCCTACTTCGACCAGTTCCGCGCCGCGCTCGACGAGGAGTCGACGCTCGCCGACGTCATCAGTCCGGGCTCGGACTACGTGCAGCTTGGGCGCGAGCGGAAGCACGTCATCAGCTACCTCGAGGATTTTCTCTTCCCGTCGGCGCGGGCACGTTCGCCGGTGAAGTCGCTCTCCGGCGGCGAGCGCGCCCGCCTGCTGCTGGCGCGCCTGTTCAGCCGGCCGGCCAACGTCATCGTCCTCGACGAGCCGACCAACGACCTCGACATCGAGACGCTGGAGCTGCTGGAGGCGCTGCTCGCCGACTACGACGGCACGGTGTTCCTCGTCAGCCACGACCGCAGCTTCCTCGACAACATCGTCACCCAGGTGATCGCCGCAGAAGGCGCAGGCGCCTGGCGCGAGACGGTCGGCGGCTACGAGGACTGGCTGCGCGAGGCGCAATCGCGGCGCGTGCAGCAGGCCGTTGCGGCGACGTCGCCGGAGCAGCGCGAGGTCGCGGACAAGCGCGAATCGCGCCCGAAGGCGAAGCTGTCCTTCAAGGAGGCGCGCGAACTGGAGGGGCTGCCCGACCGTATCGCCGCGCTGGAAGCCGGGCAGGCCGGCCTCAATGCGCGCCTGGCCGATCCGGCGCTCTACCGGGGCGCGCCGGAGGAGGTGCGGGCGCTGCGCGAGCGACTCGCCGCGCTGGATGAGGAGATCGCCAAGGCCATGCTGCGCTGGGAGGAACTCGAGTCCCGTTCTGCTGGCCTGGGGTAAAAGTCAGCCTCCACAGGACGGCGAGGCGCCCCTCAGAAGCCGCCTTGCATGCGCCAGAGGTAGGGCAGGGCGGCGAGCGCGCCGAAGAAGATCGTCAGGTGGAACCATGACCAGAGACGGTAGCGCCTGGCCAGGCCGCCGGGGTCGAGGTCGGAGATGATGTAATGCCGTCCGCCGGCGGGCCGCTGCATGACATGCAGCTCGGCGGAGCTGCGCAGGTCGCGGTGGCTGGCCAGCACCTCGCGCCTGGCCTGGGCGCGGGCGAGTTCCCATTCACGCAGGTCGAGCTGGCCATCATTGTCGAGATCGAAGCGCTCCAGGAGCTGCGCCGGCCGGGCCTTCCACTCGGCGAGCAGCTGCTTGACGTCCCCGGTGAGGTCCAGTTCGAGGTCGACGCTGCCGCGCGTGGCGAACTGGCCGAGCACGTAAATGCGCTGGCGCTCGATCAGCAGCCACTGGGTATAGCGGCGGTCGCCCTGCATCCAGCTGTCCTTCTTCGAGATCAGCATCTCGGCGCCGTCCGGATCGACGGCGCACTCGCCCGTGCCGTCGTCGAGGACGAAGGAGGCGTCGCTCTCGCCCTGTTCCTCCATGTGCCACTTGTTGTCGCTGTCCTTGCGCTCGACGGTGTAGCGATACCACAGGCAGGGCAGTTGGGTGAGCGGGCTGATCAGCGGCGCGCCGGCCAGCGCCTTGCCGCTGCCGATCAGTTCCGCGTAGCCCTGCGCCGCCGAGGCGATCCGCGAGGTCGGCGTATCGTCGATGGCACGGGCACGGCGGTAGGCGGAGGTCCAGGCCACAAGGCTGAGCGGCGCCATCAGCGCCACGCAGGCGGCCATGCCGAGGGCAGACTCGGTCTGCAGCCCGATGACGATCAGGACCAGTTGGGCGCCGGAGGTGACGAGGTTGCCATACCCCCGGCGCAGGCGGACGAGCATCGAGGCGCCCGGTTCAGCCGAACAGCGCCTTCATGTCGACGTCGGCCTTCTCCGCACTGGCGAACTCGAGCAGGGGCTTGGCCCCGAAGCGGAACATGCCGGCGATGATCGAATCGGGAAACTGCTCGATGCGCACGTTGTTGATGTTGACCGCCTCGTTGTAGAGCTCGCGGCGGTCGGCGATGCCGTTCTCCAGTGCTGTGATGCGGGTCTGCAG
>CAJPFL010000003.1 GCA_905339315.1 Rhodocyclaceae bacterium | reverse complement strand
CTCAGGCGAAAGGGTGAACGCCGGGCCGCCGCAGTTGATGGACATCGGCGGCATGGCCGATCCGGGCCGGAAGGCGACGGCGATGGCGTTGACGTCCTTCTGCCAGCCGCCGAAGGAGCAGCAGCAGCCCAGTTCCGCGTACTCCTTCAGCCCCTTCTCGATGCCTTCGCGGATCTTCGGCCAGGCAAACTCGTCGAGTTCGCGAATGCGGTCCATCAGTTCGTGGCGCTCGCCGCCGGAGGTGGCGGCAAGGTAGGCGCGGCCCATGGCGGTCGTGGCGAGCGGGATGCGCGAGCCGACGTCGAGGCTGATGGTGATCGCCGACTGGCTGCGGCAGTGTTCGACGTAGATCATGCTGAGCCGGTCGCGCGTGCCGAGCGACACCGCCGCGCCGGTGAAATCCGCCAGGTCCTGCATCAGCGGCCGCGCCATCTGGCGCACGTCGAGGCGCGCCAGCATCTTGCTGCCGAGCGCCAGCGTGGCGGTGCCGAGGCGGTACTTGCCGGAGTCCTCGTCGTAATGCAGATAGCCGATGCGCGTCAGCGTGTAGGTCAGGCGCGAGACGGTCGACTTCGGCAGGCCGCAGCGCCTGGCGATCTCGATGTTGCCGAGCAGCCGGTCGCCGGAGCGGAAGCAGCCGAGCACTTCCAGGCCGCGCGCCAGCGCGGTGACGAAATGGCGGTCCTCCTTGCCCTTCGGCGGCGCCGGCAGCACCTTCGACACCTGGGTTTTCTTGCGCGTCATGCTCATTTGTCCGCTCCGTTGTTCTGCATTGCAGCACTTCTGAATTTACTGTCATTTATCTGCGTTTTGCCCTTGACAGCTTATCATGGCATGGTCAAAACTCGCCCACCTTGCCGGTTTGGCAAATCCTCGTTCTGCAATGCAGGCCTTCTCGTCCGCAGGATCATGAACCTCGACTTCTCCGATGCCGAAAACACCTTCCGTGCAGAGGTGCGCGCCTTCGTGCGCGAGAAGCTGCCGCCCGCCATCCGCGACAAGGTGGCGAACGGCCTGCACCTGACGCGCGACGAGCACGTGTTCTGGCAGCGCACGCTGCACGCGCGCGGCTGGGGCGGACCCGGCTGGCCGAAGGCCTTTGGCGGCCCCGGCTGGAGCCCGGTCGAGCAGTACATCTTCGAGGAGGAATGCGCGCTCGGCGGCGCGCCGCGCCCGATCCCCTTCGGCATGAAGATGGTGGCGCCGGTGATCATGGCCTTCGGCAACCAGGCGCAACAGGAACGCTTCCTGCCGAAAATCCTCGCCGCCGAGGAATGGTGGTGCCAGGGTTATTCCGAGCCGGGCGCCGGCTCGGACCTCGCCTCGCTGCGCACGCGCGCCGTCAGGCGTGGGGACCAATACCTCGTCAACGGCCAGAAGACCTGGAACACCCTCGGCCAGCATGCCGACTGGATCTTCTGCCTGGTGCGCACCGATCCCGAGGCCAAGGCCCAGCGCGGCATCTCCTTCCTGCTCATCGACATGAAGTCGCCCGGCGTCACGGTGCGGCCGATCATCACCCTCGATGGCGCCCACGAGGTGAACGAGATCTGGTTCGAGGACGTCGCCGTGCCGGTGGAGAACCGCGTCGGCGAGGAAAACCAGGGCTGGACCTGCGCCAAGTTCCTGCTCGGCCACGAGCGCAGCAACATCGCCGGCATCGGCATCGCCAAGCGCGAGCTGGCACGCGCGAAGCGCATTGCCGCCGCCGAGACGAAGCGCGGCAAGCCGCTCCTCTCGGACCCGCTCTTCGCCGCGCGCCTCGCCGAGATCGAGATCGACCTGATGGCGCTGGAGATCACCAACCTGCGCGTGCTCTCGGCCGAAGCGGAGAACAAGGCGCCCGGCCCGGAGGCCTCGATCCTGAAGATCAAGGGCACGGAACTGCAGCAGTCGATCAGCGAATTGATCCTGCAGGCCGTCGGCCCGTATGCCCTGCCCTTCGGCGGCGCGGCACCCGGTCCGGCCCATGCCGCCAACCGCGCCGCCCAGTACCTCAACCTGCGCAAGCTGTCGATCTACGGCGGCTCGAACGAGATCCAGAAGAACATCCTTGCGCAGATGATCCTGGAATTGTGAGATGGACTTTTCCTTCACCGAAGAACAGCAGCTCCTCGAAGACACCGTCCGCCGCTTCGTCGCGCGCGACTACGCCTTCGGGAAGCGCCGCGCCATCCGCGATTCCGCCGGGGGCTGGAGCCGCGAAGCCTGGCAGGCCCTGGCCGATCTCGGCCTGCTGGCGCTCAACGTGCCGGAGGAGCACGGTGGCCTCGGCGCCGGCCCGGTGGACACGATGCTCGCGCTGAACGCCCTCGGCCCCGGGCTGCTGCTGGAGCCCTACCTCGCCAGCGCGGTGGTGGCAACCGCGCTGCTGCGCGAATGCCCGCAGCAGGCCGGCCTGCTGGCGCAGATGGCCGCGGGAGCGCGCATCGTCGTCCTCGCCCACGAGGAAACGGAAACGCGCGGCGATCCGTACCGCGTTGCCACCCTTTGCCGTCCTGACGGGGCTGACTTTCTGCTCGACGGCCGCAAGTGCGTGGTGGCCCATGCCGCCGCGGCCGACTTCCTCATCGTTTCCGCCCGCCTCGAAGACGACCTCGCGCTGTTTCTCGTGCCGCGCGATGCGGCGGGACTTTCCCTCGACAGCTATCCGACCCTGGACGGCACGCGGGCGGCGGAAGTCCATCTGGCCGGCGTGCGCCTGCCGGCGACGGCCCGGCTGGCCGCCGGCCTTGCCGCGCTGGAGCGCGCGCGGGACATCGGCCTCGCCGCGCTGTGCGCCGAAGCGGTCGGCATCATGAAGGCCGCCATCGACGCCACGGCAGACTACCTGCGCACGCGCCGGCAGTTCGGCCAGCCGATCGGCCGCTTCCAGGCGCTGCAGCACCGCGCCGCGGACATGCTGCTGCACTACGAGCAGGCGAAATCCATGAGCTACCTCGCCGCGATGCGCTGCACCTCGAAGGATGCCGCCGAACGTCGTCGCGCCCTCTCCGCCGCCAAGGTGCTGACGGGCCGCGCCGCCCGCTTCATCGGCCAGCAGGCGGTGCAGCTGCACGGCGGCATGGGCATGACCGACGAACTGGTCGTCAGCCACTGGTTCAAGCGCCTGACCGCCATCGAAATCGAGTTTGGCGACAGCGACACGCATCTGCAACAATTCATCGAAGCATCCGCATTCAACTGAGGAATCCGCCATGTCACAGCGCGTCAAGGCCGTCGTCTGCCGGGAAATCAGCCAGCCCGTGGTCGTCGAGGAGATCGAGGTCGAATCGCCGCGCCGCGGCGAAGTCATGATCCGGCTCGCCGCCTGCGGCGTCTGCCACAGCGACTACTCCGTCACCACCGGCACCATCCCCTTCCCGCCGCCGGTGGTGCTCGGCCACGAGGGCGCCGGCATCGTGATCGAAGTCGGCGAAGGCGTCACGGAGATCGCCATCGGCGACGCCGTCGTCAGCTCCTTCGTCAGCATGTGCGGCAAGTGCCGCTATTGCCAGACCGGCCGGCCGCAGCTGTGCGACCAGGCGGCAAAGGCCGCCTACACCCTGCCCGACGGCACGGTGCGCACGAAGGACCTGCAGGGCAGGCCGCTCAACATCTTCTCCGGCTGCGGCGTCATGGCGGAAGTCGCCACGCTGCACACCGACAATGTGGTGAAGATCGACCGCGACATCCCGCTCGACCGCGCCGCGCTGGTGAGCTGCGGCGTCATGACCGGCGTCGGCGCGGTGGTGAACACGGCACGCGTGGAGGCCGGCTCGATTGCGGTGGTGTTCGGCGCCGGCGGCGTCGGCCTGAACGCCATCCAGGGCTGCGCCATCGCCGGCGCGGCGATGATCGTGGCGGTGGACATGGCGGACGCCAAGCTGGAGATGGCGCGCCAATTCGGCGCCACGCACACGCTGAATGCCAAGTCGGAGGAAAACGTCGTCAAGGCGATCCGCAAGCTCACCGGCGGCGGCGCCGACTATGCCTTCGAGTGCGTCGGCTACGGCGAGATCGCCGCCCAGGCCTACGGTGTGCTGCGCAAGGGCGGTACGGCGGTGGTCGTCGGCGTCGCCAGCCAGAAGGACACCACCACCCTGCGCACCGCCAGCCTGACTTTCGAGGAAAAGACGCTGACCGGCAGCTACTTCGGCTCGGCGCGCCCGCGCGAGGACTTCCCGCGCCTGCTGGCGCTCTACCGCGCGAAACGCCTCAAGCTCGACGAACTCATCACCCGCACCTACACCATCGACGAAGCGCCGCAGGCCTTCGCCGATTTGGCCTCCGGCAAGAACGCGCGCGGCGTCATCGTCTTCGGCTGACCGCCCGAATCGCAGGCGAAAAAAAACCCCGGCATGCCGGGGTTTTTCAATTCTGCCTCGATGCTTACAGGGGCTTGATGTTTGCCGCCTGCTTGCCCTTCGGGCCGGTGGCCTCGTCGTAGGAGACCTTCTGGCCTTCCTTGAGGGACTTGAAGCCGCTCGACTGGATCGCCGAAAAATGCGCGAAGAGATCTTCGCCGCCATTGTCCGGGGTGATGAAGCCGAAGCCCTTGGCATCGTTGAACCACTTGACTGTACCTGTTGCCATATTTCCTATCCTAAAAAAATTGAAGGGCGACCGCCCGACGGTTCGTTCGAGTACCCAGAACCGAAATGGCAGTAGCATACCGCATCATTCTGTAGCTTGAGTC
>CAJPFL010000002.1 GCA_905339315.1 Rhodocyclaceae bacterium | reverse complement strand
TCGCTGTTCTTCGGCAGCGTGCCGAAGGCGTAGCCCCAGTCGCCGGCCAGGCGCGTCGCGCAGAACGCCTGCGAAACATAATCCGGCGCGAAGCGCAGCAGCAGCGCGCCCTGCAGCGCCAGCGCCAGGTCCTGGACGAGGCGGCGCGCGCGGTTTTCGATGGCGTCAGGGTCCTGCAGTTCGTCCTTCAGCCAGGACACCCAGCGGTCGAACACCGCGCTCCTGCCGAAGGCCGGCTCGATCTCGGCCATGAGGAACTCGACGCTGCGCGGATGCTTCGCCATGGCACGCAGCACGTCGAGGCACATCACGTTGCCCGAGCCTTCCCAGATCGAATTCAGCGGGCTCTGGCGGAACAGGCGCGGCATCGGGCCTTCCTCGACGTAGCCGTTGCCGCCGTGCACCTCCATCGCCTCGGCGACCAGCGTCGGACAGCGCTTGCAGACCCAGTACTTGGCGAGCGGCGTCAGGATGCGCCGCAGCTGGCTTTCGGCCTCGTCATCCTGCGCGTCGAAGGCGCGCGCCAGGCGCAGCGAGAGGGCGGTGGCGGCCTCGGTCTCCAGCGCCATGTCGGCCAGCACGTTCATCATCAGCGGCTGCTGCCGCAGCAACTTGCCGAAGGCGGCGCGCAGCGAGGTGTGGTGCATCGCCTGCGACAGCGCGGCGCGCATGATGCCCGTGCTGCCGATGGCGCAGTCGAGGCGCGTATACACGCCCATCTCCAGCACCGTCGGGATGCCGCGCCCCTCCTCGCCGACCAGCCAGCCCGTCGAGCCCCAGAACTCGGCCTCGGTGCCGGCGTTGGAGCGGTCGCCCATCTTGTCCTTGAAACGCTGGATGCGGATCTCGTTCAGGCGCCCGTCCGGCGTCCAGCGCGGCACGAAGAAGCACGACAGGCCCTTCGGCGACTGCGCCGTGACGAGGAAGGCGTCGCACATCGGCGCCGACAGAAACCACTTGTGGCCGACGATGCGCCAGGTGCCGTCACCCAGGGGTTCGGCCCGGGTCGTATTCGCGCGCACGTCGGAGCCGCCCTGCTTCTCGGTCAGCCCCATGCCGATCAGCACGCCCTTCTTCTGCGTGGCCGGGATGAAGCGCTTGTCGTACTCGCGCGACAGCATCAGCGGCATCCAGTCGCGCGCGATCTCCGGCACCTGCTTCAGCACCGGCACGGCGCCGTAGGTCATGGTGGTCGGGCAGAGCGAACCGTCCTCGATCTCGGCGAACATGACGTAGGCGGCGGCGCGGGCGACGTGCGCCCCCTTCTTCGGCTCGGCCCACGGCCCGGTGTCGCAGCCGTTGCCCTTCAGCCAGGACAGGCAGGCGTGCCAGGAAGGATGGAATTCGACCTCGTCGCGGCGGTTGCCGTAGCGGTCGAACAGGCGCAGCTGCGGCGCGTTCACATTGGCGAGCCGGCCGTGCTCGATCCACTCGGCGCTGCCGGTCTCGGCGCCGCGGGCGACCAGCCAGTCGTGGGCCCAGCCGGCGCCCTCGCGCGCGGCGGCTTCCTGCAGGGGAATATTGCGGGTGTAGGCGTTGTAGTTTTCCAGGGCATGGGCCTGGTTGATGACCTCGTGCGTGGCCATCAAGGGGGGGTGTTTGGCGTCCATAAGCGGTCTCCGGGATGGTACAAAGCAATTGCTTGCTTGACAGAGTTTTTGCACTTTACTACCCTTCACCGCTCATCGCAACCGGAGACCCCCATGTTCGAGCGAACCCTGTTCACGGAGGAACACACGCTGTTCCGCGACGCCGCGCGACGCTTCATGGAGACCGAGGTGCAGCCGCATCGCGAGCGCTGGGAGGAGCAGGGCTACGTCGACCGCGAAGTGTGGCTGAAGGCCGGCGCCGCCGGCTTCCTCTGCCCCTCGATGCCCGAGCAGTACGGCGGCGCCGGCGCCGACAAGCGCTACAGCACGGTGCTGATCGAGGAGCAGTACCGCATCGGCGATTCCGGCCTGGGCTTCAGCCTGCACTCGGAGATCGTCGCCCCCTACCTGCTGCATTACGGCAGCGAGCACATCAAGCAGACCTACCTGCCGAAGATGGCCAGCGGCGAGATGATCGGCGCCATCGCCATGACCGAGCCGGCCGCCGGCAGCGACCTGCAGGGCATCAAGACCACGGCGGTGAAACAGGGCGACCACTGGGTGCTGAACGGCTCGAAGACCTTCATCACCAACGGCTGGCACGCCGACCTCGTCATCGTCGTCGCCAAGACCGACCCGGCGAAGGGCTACAAGGGCATCAGCCTGTTCGTCGTCGACACCTCGATGCCCGGCTTCTCCAAGGGCAAGCGCCTGAAGAAGCTCGGCATGAAGGCGCAGGACACGGCCGAGCTGTTCTTCGACAACGTCAAGGTGCCGGCGTCCAACCTGCTCGGCGACGAGGGCTCGGGTTTCGTCTATCTGATGCAGGAGCTGCCCTGGGAGCGCATGCAGATCGCCCTCGGCGCCGTGGCGGCGGCAGAGGCGGCGCTGGCGTGGACCGTCGCCTACTGCCACGAGCGCAAGGCCTTCGGCAAGGAGGTGATGGACTTCCAGCACACCCGCTTCACCCTGGCCGAGCTGAAGACCGAGATCCAGATCGCCCGCGTCTTCGTCGACCGCTGCATGGAACTGCTGTTGCAGGACAAGCTCGACGCCGTCGACGCCTCGATGGCGAAGTACTGGACCACCGACCTGCAGTGCAAGGTGATCGACGCCTGCCTGCAGCTGCACGGCGGCTACGGCTACATGTGGGAATACCCGATCGCCCGCGCCTACGCCGACGCCCGCGTGCAGCGCATCTACGGCGGCACCAACGAAATCATGAAGGAAATCATTTCCAGGACATTGTGACCACCATGACCGAAGCCTACATCTACGACGCCGTGCGCACACCGCGCGGCAAGGGCCGCAAGGACGGCGCGCTGCACGGCGTGACGCCGATCGAACTGGCCGCCACCGCCCTGCGC
>CAJPFL010000001.1 GCA_905339315.1 Rhodocyclaceae bacterium | reverse complement strand
TCCGGCACGCGCGAATTGCGCAGGTCCGGGCAGTTCTCCTTGAAAGTCAGGCCCAGCACCACGGCGCGGGCGCCGGCGATCGGGCAGCCCGATTGCGCCATGCGCTTGATGGTCTGGGTCGCGACATGCTTGCCCATGCCGTCGTTGATGCGGCGGCCGGCGAGGATCACCTGCGGGTGGTAGCCGAGCGTCTCGGCCTTGTAGGTCAGGTAGTAGGGATCGACGCCGATGCAGTGGCCGCCGACCAGGCCCGGCTTGAATTTGAGGAAGTTCCACTTGGTGCCGGCGGCCTCCAGGACTTCGGTGGTGTCGATGCCGAGCTTGCCGAAGATGATGGCCAGTTCGTTCATGAGGGCGATGTTGAGGTCGCGCTGGGTGTTTTCGATGACCTTCGCCGCTTCGGCCACCATGATGCTCGAGGCGCGGTGCACGCCGGCCTCGACGACGGCGCCGTAGAGGGCGGCCACGCGCTCCAGCGTTTCCGGGCTGTCGCCGGAGACGACCTTCACCACGCGGGCAAGGGTGTGCTCGCGGTCGCCGGGATTGATGCGCTCGGGCGAGTAACCGACATGGAAGCCGGCCTGCCATTTCATCCCCGACGATTTTTCCAGCACGGGAACGCAGACTTCCTCCGTGGCGCCGGGATAGACCGTCGACTCGAAGATGACCGTCGCCCCGGTTTTCATGTAGCGGCCGACGATGTCGGCGGCGCCGACCAGCGGGCCGAGATCGGGGTTGTGCGCAGCATCGACCGGGGTCGGCACGGCGACGACGACGAAGTCGGCCTCGGCAAGACGGCGCGGATCGCTGGTGCACTCCAGCCCGCTGGCGGCGCGCAGCTCCTGCGTCGTGATTTCGCCCGTCGGATCGACATGGCGGCGGTAGGCTTCGACTTTCTCCGCGTCGAGGTCGTAGCCGAGGGTGCGGAACTGCCTGCCGAAGGCGACGGCCAGCGGCAGGCCGACATAGCCCAGGCCCACCACGGCGACGGTCATTTCGTTTGCGCTCATCCCACCTTCCTCACCGGAACATCGGCCTCGGCCGGATCAGCCGCCTCTTGCAGTTCCTTGCGCAGCCGCGCGATTTCCTCAAGCGCCGACTGGTACTCGCCTTCCTTCAGCCGCAGGAAGGCGCGGGTCAGCTCCAGCTTGGCGGTGATGCCCTTCGGCGTCAGCAGATAGGCATACGCCAGCTTGTTGTCGCTGCGGCGAAAGTTGTCGGCCTTGACCAGGCCCTTCTCGAGCAGCGCCTTCATCAGATAGTGCGTCTTGCCGAGGCTCACGCCGAGGCTGCGCGCCAGCTCGCGCTGGCTGATCTCGGGCTGTTCCCCGATCAGGCGCAGGACGCGGTAATGGGCGGCTTCCCTGGGGGTCACGATAGTCCGTTCAATTGTTGAACGGATGTGAATCTAACACGTTATCAGGTAGTTGGGCAAGGATCGCTAGGCGCGGTAATAGCCGCGATACCATTCCACGAAGCGGCGCACCCCCTCCGGCACCGGGGTGGCGGGCGCGAAGCCGGTGGCGCTGTGCAACTCCGCCGTGTCGGCGTAGGTCGCCGGCACGTCGCCGTCCTGCAGGGGCAGGAAGCGCTTCTCCGCCTGGCGGCCCAGCGCTGCCTCCAGGGCTTCGATATAGGCCATCAATTCCACCGGCTGGTGGTTGCCGATGTTGAAGACGCGCCAGGGCGCCCAGCTGCTGGCGGGATCGGGCCGGTCCTTGACGAAGGCCGGATCGGGCGCGGCCGGCCGGTCGAGCACGCGCACCACACCCTCGGCGATGTCATCGATGTAGGTGAAGTCGCGCTGCATTTTTCCGTGGTTGAAGACGTCGATCGGCCGGCCCTCGAGGATGGCCTTCGTAAACAGGAACAGCGCCATGTCCGGCCGGCCCCAGGGGCCGTAGACGGTGAAGAAGCGCAGGCCGGTCGCCGGCAGGCCGAAGAGGTGGCTGTAGGTGTGCGCCATCAGCTCGTTGGATTTCTTGGTGGCGGCATACAGGCTGACGGGGTGGTCGACGCTGTCATGCTCGGAGAACGGCATCTTCGTGTTGCCGCCGTACACGCTCGAGCTGCTGGCATAGACGAAGTGGCCGACCTTGCCGTGGCGGCAGCCTTCGAGCAGGTTCACGAAGCCGACCAGGTTGGTCTGGGCATAGGCGTGCGGGTTGGTCAGCGAGTAGCGCACGCCGGCCTGGGCAGCGAGGTTGATGACGCCGCCGAAGGATTCCCTGCGGAACAGGTCGGCGACGGCGGCGGTGTCGGCAATGTCGAGGCGGACGAAGCGGAAGCCCGGCAGGCCGGCCAGCTGCTTGAGGCGCGCCTCCTTCAGGCCGACGTCGTAGTAGTCGTTGAGGTTGTCGATGCCGACGACCTCGTCGCCGCGCGCCAGCAGCCGCTGCGCGACGTGCATGCCGATGAAGCCGGCGGCGCCGGTGATGAGGACTTTCATGCGTCGGGTTCCCGGGAAGGCATGGCTTATAATTTCATTTTCAGGCGCACATTCTAAACGACAAGCCGGCACAGGCGACTGCATGCGCTCGATCCTCCTCGTCAAAACCTCCTCCCTCGGCGATGTCGTGCATAACCTGCCGGTGGCGAGCGACATCCGCGCGCGTTTTCCCGGGGCCCGCATCGACTGGGTGGTGGAGGAGGCTTTCGCCGACATCCCGCGCCTGCATCCCGGCGTGCGCAGGGTGATTCCGGTCGCCGTGCGGCGCTGGCGCCGCAATCTCCTTGCCGCCGCCACCTGGGGGGAACTGCGTGAATACCGGACGGCGGTGCGCAGCGAGCGCTACGACCTGGTGCTGGACACGCAGGGGCTGATCAAGAGCGCGCTGCTCGCCCGCCAGGTGCCGGGGCGACGCGCCGGCTATGCCGCCGAGGCGGCGCGCGAGCCGCTGGCGGCGCGCTTCTACGACGACACCTACGCCATCCCGGGGAACCTGCATGCGGTGGAGCGCAACCGCCGGCTCGCCGCCGCGGCGCTGGGCTACGAGCCGAACCTGCCGCTCGACTACGGCATCGCCGCCGAGCCGCTCGCCGCAGCCTGGCTGCCGGCCGCGCCCTACTGCGTGCTGCTCACCGCCAGCAGCCGCGCCGACAAGCTGTGGCCGGAAGCCGGCTGGCTGCAGCTCGCGGCGGCGCTGAATGCGCGCGGACTCGCCTGCGTGCTGCCTGGCGGCAGCGCCGAGGAACGCGAGCGCGCCGCGCGCCTGGCCGGCGGCATGGCGCAGGCCGTCGCCGCGCCTCCCATGGGGATTGCCGAACTGGCACGATTGCTGGCGGGGGCGCGACTCGTGGTCGGCGTCGACACCGGCCTGAGCCACATCGCCGCCGCCCTGGGGAGGCTGACTTTCTGCCTGTTCGCCGGCTCGCATCCGGAACTGACGGGCGTCCATGCTGGCGACACGGCGATCAATCTTGGCGGCGCCGGCGCGGCGCCGACGGCCAGCCAGGTCGTGGCAGCGGTAACGGAACGCCTGTGATGGCGCGCTTCTTCTACAACCTGGCGCTGCTGCTGCTGCTGCCCTACGTCGGGCTGCACCTGCTCCTGCGCAGCCGCCGCCAGCCGGAATACCTGCGCCATGTCGGCGAGCGCTTCGGCGGCTACGACATCGACCCCGGGCAAGCATTGATCTGGCTGCACGCCGTCTCGGTCGGCGAGACCCGCGCCGCGCAGCCGCTGGTGAGCGCCCTGAAGGCGCGCTATCCCGGCCACCGCATCCTGCTCACGCACATGACGCCGACCGGCCGCCAGGCCTCCGTGGAACTGTTCGGCGATGGCGTGCTGCGCGCCTACCTGCCCTATGACTATCCGTTTGCCGTGCGGCGCTTCCTCGCGCATTTCCGGCCGGCGGTCGGCGTCATCATGGAAACAGAGCTCTGGCCAAACCTGGTGCAGGCCTGCAAGGCGCAGGGCATCCCCCTGCTGCTGGCGAACGCCCGCCTGTCTGAGAAATCGGCGCGGCGCTACGCCCGCTTTCCGAACCTGACGCGTCGTGTGCTGCGGGATCTGGCGGGGATCGCGGCGCAGACGGAACAGGATGCCGCCCGCCTGGCTGCGCTGGGCGCGCCTGAGGTGGCCGTGCTCGGCAACGTCAAGTTCGACATCCTGCCGCCGCCGGAGCAGCTGGCGCGCGGCGAGGAACTGCGCCGGCGCATCGGGCTGCGGCCGGTGCTGCTGGCCGCCAGCACGCGCGAGGGCGAGGAGGCGCTGCTGTTCGACGCGCTGGCGAAACGCCCGCCGGGCGAGGCGCTGCTGGTCGTCGTGCCGCGCCACCCGCAGCGTTTCGACGAGGTGGCTGCGCTGGCCGTCAAGGCCGGCTTCGTCGTGCAGCGCCGCAGCGAGGATGCGCAAATTGCGCCGCAGACGCAGGTGCTGCTCGGCGACAGCATGGGGGAGATGTTTGCCTACTACGCGTCCTGCGATGTCGCCTTCGTCGGCGGCAGCCTGCTCGAGTACGGCAGCCAGAACCTGATCGAGGCCTGCGCCGCGGGCAGGCCGGTGCTGATCGGGCGCTCGACCTACAATTTCGCGCAGGCGGCCGGGGAGGCGCTGGCCTGCGGCGCGGCGCGGCAGGTCGGTTCGGCGGAGGAACTGATGGAAGCGGCCGCCATGCTGTTGCGCGACAACGACGCGCGCGGGCGCATGGGGCAGGCCGGAAAGGCGTTCGCCGCGCGCCACCGCGGCGCGACGGAGAAGACGCTCGCGCTTATTTCTCGAGCAATGCGTTGACCGCCTGGATGTCGTCCTCGCTCAGCGAGCCGGCGGCCGACTTCAGGCGCAGCTGCGCGATGAGGGTGTCGAACACCGACTTGGCCAGGTCGCGCCGCGTCAGGGCCAGCTGCTGCTGGGCGTTGAGCACGTCGATGTTGATGCGCACGCCGACTTCATACCCCAGCTTGTTCGAATCCAGGGAGGACTGGCTGGAGACCAGCGCCTGGCGCAGCGCCTTCACCTGGGCCAGGCCGCTGGTCACGCCGAGGTAGGCCTGGCGCGCATTGAGGGCCGCGCTGCGGCGGGTGTTGTCCAGGTCCGCGCGTGCCTTGTCGCGCAGGGCCACGGCCTCGCGATCCCTGGACATCACCGCGCCGCCGGAAAAGATCGGCAGGTTCAGCTGCAGGCCGACGGTCGAGGCATGGGTGTCGCTGCCCGGCAAGGGCACGCCCTGTGCGAGGGTGCCCGTGGCCGAGCTGCGTCCGCGCGTGGCCACCAGGTCGAGCGTCGGCAGGTGGCCGGCACGCTGCTTGTTGATCTCCTTGTCGGCGATCTCCAGCGCCGCCTGCTGGGCGGCGACAAGGGGGCTGCCGGATTCGGCGCTTTCCACCCACTGCGTCATGTTGTCCGGCTGCGGACGCAGCAATTCAACCTCCCGGCGCAGCCGCGCCAGATTTTCGAACACCTTGCCGGTGATCAGGCGAAGCGCCTGGCGCTTGATCTCCAGCTCGTTCTGCGCCCCGAGTTCCTGCGAGGTCGCAATGTCGTAGCGCGATTGCGCCTCGTGGGTGTCGACGATGGTGGCGGTGCCGACCTCGAAGTTGCGCTTGGCCGCCTCGAGCTGCTCGCCAATCGCCGTCTTCTGCATTTGCGATGTCTCCAGGTTCGCCTGGGCCAGCAGCACCTCGAAGTAGGCCTGCGACACGCGCAGGATCAGGTCCTGCTTTGCCTGGGAAAACAGGGCGTCGGCCTGCGCCACCGCCAGCTTCGACTGGCCGTACTGTTCGTAGTTCTGCCAGCGGAAAAGCGGTTGCGTCAGGGTGAGTTGATAGCCGTTGGTGTTGTAGCTGGCATCGGTGTTGGCAGTGCCGGGTACGCGTCGACTGAAATCGAGTTCGTTCCAGGTGGTATTGGCCGAAGCGGAAATCACCGGCAGCAGGCCCGCCCGGCCTTGCGGCAGTTTCTCCTGGCCAGCCTCCCAGGCCGACTTGGCAGAGGCGAACTGGGCGTCGTAGCCGACCGCGTCGCGATAGACCTGCAGCAGGTCGGCGCCCAGCGCCGGCGCGCCGGCAAGGGCGAGTGAAAGAACCAGCAGACCTTTTTTCATGGACTGTCTTGCCTCCGGTTTCATCGTGCTGCAGGGCCTTCGACGTCGCGCGACCAGGCGATCACGCCGCCAGCCAGGTTGTAGACGCGCTCGAATCCGTTCTGCCTGAGGAACATCCCGGCATGGTAGCTGCGCGCGCCGGAACGGCAGACCATCACCACGTCGGCGCGGCGGTCCAGTTCATGCAGGCGCGCCGGGATGGCGCGCATCGGGATCAGCGTCGAGCCCTCGATGCGGTAGGCGGCAAACTCGTCCGGCTCGCGCACGTCGAGCAGCAGCGGATCGGGACGACCCTCGTCATTCAGCCAATCGTTCAGTTCAACTGCCGTGATCTGGACCATTTCCCTTCCTCAGAAAACGAATTTTCCCCGCTCCGGCACGTTGCGCAGTCGCGGGATGCTGGTTTCGAACAGGTTGACGCTCTGGAAGCGCCCCTCCGCCACGCAGGTAACGAGCCGCGCCTGCATCAGCGGCGCGTCGCCCACCACGGCCAGCAGCCGGCCGCCGACCTTGAGCTGCCCGAGCAATGCCTCCGATATTTCCGCCACCGAGCCGGACAGGAGGATGGCGTCGTACGGCGCCTGGGCGGGCCAGCCGCTGCTGCCGTCGCCTTCGACGACCGTGACGTTGTCGGCGCACTCGCGCTGCAGATGCTCGCGCGCCCGTGCGGCCAGCGCCGGCTCGATCTCGATCGTATACACATGGTCGCTGCGCGCGCCGAGCAGTGCGGCCATGTAGCCCGATCCCGTGCCGACCTCGAGGACCTTGTCGGACTTGTGCAATTGCAGCGCCTGCAGGAATCTCGCCTCGAGCACGGGCGGCAGCATCGCCGCGCCGTGCCCCAGGGGAATCGCCGTGTCGGCAAAGGCCAGCCTGACGCACGCCGCCGGCACGAAATGATCGCGCCGGACGGTCATCAGCAGATCGAGTACGTCCTGATCCAGCACCTCCCAGGGGCGGATCTGCTGCTCGACCATGTTGTAGCGGGCTTGTTCCAGATTCATGACCTTGCTCCGGATATATATTAGCGTTTTCTAATAAAGCTGGCAATCCCAGCAATAACGGCTTGTATTTTAACCTAGTTAGGCTCTTTCACTGGCCTGACGCGGAACCACGCCGCGTACAGCGCCGGGACGAAGAGCACCGTCAGCACCGTCGCCACCAGCAGCCCGCCCATGATGACAAAGGCCATCGGCCCCCACAGCACATTCCGCGTCAGCGGAATCATGGCGAAGATGGCAGCGGCAGCGGTCAGCATGATCGGCCGGAAGCGGCGCACGGTCGCCTCGCGGATCGCCACCCAGGGCGGCTCGCCGGCCTTGATGTCCTGCTCGATCTGGTCCACCAGGATCACGGTGTTGCGCATGATCATGCCGCCCAGGGCGATGGTGCCGAGCATGGCGACGAAGCCGAAGGGCTGGCGGAACGTGAGCAGCGCCAGCGCCACGCCGATCAGGCCGAGCGGCGCCGTCAGCAGCACCATGAAGGTGCGCGCAAAGCTCTGCAGCTGGATCATCAGCAGGGCCAGCACCACCGCCAGCATCATCGGCATGCCGGCATTGATCGATTCCTGCGCCCGCCCGGACTCCTCCAGCGAGCCGCCGATCTCGATGCGATAGCCGACGGGCAGCTTCGCCCGCAGCGGCGCCAGCTGCCCGTCGATGACATTCGCCACGTCCGGCGCCTGCACGCCATCGACGATGTCGGCGCGCACCGTCAGGGTCAGCTCGCGGCTGCGGCGCCAGAGGATCGGCTCCTCGAAGGCTTCGCGCACCGCCGCCACCTGCGTCACCGGAACGTAGCGGCCGGAGGCCGTCGGCACCTGCACGGCGAGCACCCGCTCCATGACGTTGCGGTCGTTTTCCGGCGCGCGCAGCACGATGTCGATGAGGCGGTCGTTCTCGCGGAACTGCGCCACGGCGACACCGGTGATGGCGCCCTGCAGGGCGCGCGAGACGCTTGCCGTCGATACGCCGAGCGCGCGCGCCTTGTCCTGGTCAACATCGACGCGCAGCATCGGCGCGCGCGCGCCCCACTCATGATTGACGTCCAGGGTATGGGGCGAGGCGCGCATCGCTTCGGCCACGGCATCGGCGATTTCCTTGATCTGCGGAATCTCCGTGCCGCTGACGCGGAACTGCAGCGGGTAGGACACGGGCGGGCCGAGGGCGACGCGGTTGGCGCGGGAGCGCACGCCGGGAAACTCCTCGGCGAGGAGGGTGCGCAGGCGCGTGACGATGCGCTCGCGCCCTTCCAGGTCCTTGCTCAGGATCACCGTCTGGGCGAAGTTGCTGCGGAACAGCTGCTGGTCCAGCGACAGGAAGTAGCGCGGCGAGCCGTTGCCGACGTAGGTCACCCAGGAGGCCACGTCCTCGTCCCGCGCGATGATGGCCTCCAGCCGCTTCGCCTCCTTTTCCGTGGCGGCAAAGCTGGCGCCTTCCGGCAGCCACAGCTCGACCAGCACTTCCTGGCGATTGGAATTGGGGAAGAACTGCTTCTCCGTGAGGCCCATGCCGGCGATGCCCAGCACGAACAGGCCGAGGGTGGCCAGCATGGTCAGCTTGCGGTGCGCGAGGCACCACTCGATGACGGCGCGCAGCCGCGTGTAGAAGGGCGTGTCGAAGACGTCGTGGCCGGCAATGGCGTGCTCGTGCTGCGGCCCCTTCAGGATCCAGTTGCCGATGAAGGGCGTGACGGTGACGGCGGCCACCCAGGAAATCAGCAGAGCCAGCCCCACCACGGCGAAGATGCCGAAAGTGTACTCGCCGGTGGCGGACCTGGCGGTGCCGATCGGCAGGAAGCCGGCCGCCGTGATCAGCGTGCCGGTCAGCATCGGGAAGGCGGTGCTGCGCCAGGCGAAGGCCGCGGCGGCGAGCTTGCCGAGGCCCTGCTCGATCTTGCGCGACATCATCTCGACCGCGATCATGGCGTCGTCCACCAGCAGGCCGAGGGCGATGATCAGGGCGCCGGTGGAAATGCGGTGCAGGTCGATGCCGAAGTAGCGCATGCCGAGAAAGGTCGCCGCCACCACCCAGGGGATGGTGATCGCCACCACCAGGCCGGTGCGCAGGCCGAGGCTCAAGAAGCTGACGATCAGCACGATGCCGAGCGCCTCGAGGAAGACGCGCATGAAGTCGCCCACCGCCGCCTTGACGATGCGCGGCTGGTTGGAGACCTGGGCGAACTCGATGCCGATCGGCAGGTCGGCCTGGATGCGCGCCATCTCGGCGGCGAGATCCTCGCCCAGCTTGAGCACGTCGCCGTCGCGCGTCATGGAGACGGCCAGGCCGATCGCCTGCTGGCCGCGGTAGTACATCTTGGAGATGGGCGGGTCGACGTAGTCACGGTACACGTGCGCGATGTCGCCGATGCGCAGGCTGCTGCCGGCCACCGCCACGCGCGTGTCGGCCACGGCGGCCACCGTGGCCAGCTCGCCGCTGACGCGCAACGGAATCGTGTGTGTCGCCGAATTGACGGCACCGGCCGGCAACACGATGTTCTGCGTTGCCAGGGCCTGGGAGATCCGCTCCACGTTCAGCCCGAGCGCCGCAAATTTCTGTTGCGACAGTTCGATGAAGATACGGTCGTCCTGGACGCCGACGAGGTCGATCTTGGCGACGTTCTTCAGCTTCAGCAGGCGCTGGCGCGCCGCCTCGACGTAGTCGCGCAGCTCGGAATGCGTGAAGCCGTCGGCGGTAAAGGCGTAGATCGAGCCGAAGACGTCGCCGAACTCGTCGTTGTAGAACGGCCCGACGGCGCCCTCGGGCAGGGTGTTGCGGATGTCGCCGATCTTCTTGCGCACCTGGTACCAGGCGTCGGCCACCGCCGGCCCGCGCGCCGTGTCGTGCAGCTCGAGGATGATCAGCGACTCCCCCGGCTTGGAATAGCTGCGCGTGTGGCGGAAGAAGGGCACTTCCTGCAGCTTCTTCTCGATGCGGTCGGTCACCTGCTTGTCGACCTGCTCCGCCGTGGCGCCCGGCCACATCGTGCGCACGACCATGGCGCGGAAGGTGAAGTCCGGGTCCTCGCGCTGGCCGAGCTTGAAGTACGAGGAAAAGCCGGCGATGGCGATGACCAGGATGAAGAACAGCGTCAGCTCGCGGTGGCGCAGCGCCGCCGCGGTGAGGTTGAAGCGGCCCTCCGGATTCATTTCCGATTTTCCGGCAGGCGCACCTTCTGCCCTTCTTCGAGCAGATTGGCGCCGGCGGTGACCACCAGCATGCCGACTTCCAGGCCGCTCTTGACGCGCATCTCGTTGCCGACCACGCCATCGGTGGCAACCGGCGTCAGGCGCACGGTCTGCGTCCCCGGATCGACCCGCCAGACGTTGGCCTGGTCGTTGCGCGTGAAGAAGGCGGAAAGCGGCAGGCGCATCGCCGTATCGCCGGCGCCGCCGCTGACGCGGACGCCGGCGCTCATCCCAAGGCGAACCGATTCATCGGCCTCCGCCACGCTGATGCGCGCCGCGAAGGTGCGTGTCGCCGCATCGGCGCCGGGCGCGAGTTCGCGCAGCCGCCCCTGCCAGCTGCGGCCGGGCACGCTGTTCAGGCTGACTTCGAACCCTGTCGCCGCACGCACCTTCTCCACTTCGCTTTCCGGCACGGCGATGACGATCTCGCGCTCGCCGCCCTCGGCGACGCGCACCACGGTCTGGCCGGCGGCCACCACCTGGCCGGCTTCGGCTTCGATGGCCGTCACCACGCCGTCGCGATCGGCGACCAGTGTCGTGTAGGCGGCCTGGTTGCGCGCCATGCCGGCCTGCGCCTGGGCCGTCTTCAGCGCCGTTTCCTTGGCATCGAGCACGGCCTGGCTGACGAAGTTCTTCGCCCGCAGGTCACGATAGCGCTTCACCTCGGCCTCCGCCAGCGCGCGGTTCGCCTCGGCCTGCGCGGCGTTCAGCGAAGCGTCCTGGGCGTCGAGGCGCGCCAGCACCTGCCCTTTCCTGACCACGGCGCCGACATCGACGCGCCGCTCGACGAGCTTGCCGCCGAGGCGGAAGCCGAGGCGGCTCTCGTAGCGTGCGCGCACCTCGCCAGGAAAAGTCAGGCTGCGGGACACGGCGGCGCTGTCCACCTTCATGACGCGCACGCTGCGCAGGGGCTGTTCAGGCGCCTCCGGCTTCGAGCAGCCGCCCGCCAGCAGCAAGGCGAGGGAAGCGACGCCCAGGATATTGAGTCTCATGATGACCTTCCGAAGGAGAAACGCTGCAGCAGGCCGCGACGCGACGCGGTGCGCGGGCGCATGAACAGCCAGTACAGCAGCGGGATGACGAACAGCGTCAGCACGGTGGCGAAGCCCAGGCCCCAGACGATGGCGCTGGCCACCGGTCCCCACAGCATGGACTTGCCGCCGAGGCCGAAGGCCAGCGAGAACAGGCCGCCCACCGTGGTGACGCTGGTGATGATGATCGGCACGACGCGGCGGCGCGCGGCATACACCGCCGCGTGTAGCACGCCCATGCCGGACTGCAGGCGGTCGTTGGCGGCGTCGATCAGCACGATGGCCGAGTTCACCGCGATGCCGGTCAGCGCGATGACGCCGTACATGGTGTACAGCGACAGCGGGTCGCGCGAGATGATCAGGCCCAGCGCCACGCCGGTGAACGCCAGCGGCACGGTGACGAGGATCAAGAGCGGCTGCCAGTAGCTCCTGAACTGCGCGGCGAGGATCATGTAGATCAGGCCAAGGCCGACGAGGAACAGCACCGCCATGGCATCGAGGCTCTCCTGGATGTCGTCCAGCTCGCCGGAGAAATCCAGCGAGACGCCCGGATGGTTCGCCTGCACCTTCTTCCATTCCCCGGCGACGATGCGGTTGGCCTCGACCGTGTCGGTCTGCTTCTTGTCGAGGTCGGCCTCGACGGTGATGGCGCGCTTCAGGTTGTAGTGCTTGACGATGCCGGGGCCGCTGCGCGTCTCCTCGCGCACCAGGGCGCCGAGCGTGGTGCTGCCGCCGGCTGGCAGGGCTACCGGGTCGGACAGGATCGAGGCGATGTCCGCCGTCCCCTCGCGCTTCGCCCGCACCCGCACCTCGATCTTCTCGCCCTTGTCGCGCGCCAGGGCGACGATCTCGCCATCCACATGCAGGCGCACGATGCGCGCCACCTGGGCCGGGTTGAGGCCGGCGTTGCGCACCGCCTCGCGGTCGAGCGCCAGCACCATCTCGGGCCGGCCCGGCACCTCGTCGTCGGCGACGTCCTGGGCGCCGGGGATGGCGCGGACGATGGCGAGCAGCGCGTCGGCGGCGGCGCGCAGGGCGTTCTGGTCGTCGCCGCGCGCGCGCACGCGCACTGCCTTCGACAGCGGCGGGCCGCCGGAGAGGAGGGTGAACGTCACCTTGCCCGGCCCGGGCGTGGCCTCTACCTCGGCGCGCATCGCTTCGATCAGCTGCGGCACGCTGCGCGCATCGCCGGTGTGCGGATTGAGCGAGACGAAGACCTGGCCGTAGGCGTCGCCGTAGAGCGGCTCGGTGTCGGTGAACTTCAGGCCGGCGATGGAAGCCAGTTCGCGCGCCTCGCCTGCCTTCAGCTGGCTGCGGACGCGCGCCTCGACCGCCTGCACCTTGGCCAGAGTGGCGTCCACCGGCGCGCCGGCCGGCATGTCCACATTGACGTAGAAAATGCGCAGCGGGTCCAGGGCGAAGAACTGCACGCGGATGACACCCGTTGCCAGGGCCGCAGCGGCGAGCAGCAGCATGCCGCCTGCCACGACCAGCCACAATTTCGGCCGGCGCATGACGCGGATCAGCAGCCGGGCGTACTTCACGCGCAGGCTGTGCAGGAAATTGGTGCGCCAGCGCTGCATGCGCGAGGGATTGTCGAAATTCAGGCGCAACACGGTAACGTGGGCCGGCAGCATCCAGTAGGCCTCGATCAGGCTGATGGCCAGTGCCAGGGTGACGACGAAGGGGATGATGAACATGAACTTGCCGACGATGCCGGGCAGCAGCATCAGCGGCAGGAAGGCCGAGACGGTCGTCGCCACCGAGGAGGTCACCGGCGCGATCACCTCGCGCAGGGCGTCCACCGCCGCGCTGAAGTAGTCCTGGCCGCGCTGGATGCGGTAGTAGATGGCTTCCACCACCACCACCGCGTCGTCGACCAGCATGCCCAGCGCGATCACCACGCCGAGCAGCACCGAGATGTTGAGGGTGTAGCCCAGCGCGTGCAGCACGCCGAAGGTGCCGGCCAGGGCAAAGGGAATGCCGAGGCCGACCAGCAGCGCGATGCGCGTGCCGAGGAACAGCCAGCAGATCGCCAGCACCACCAGCAGGCCCTGCAGGGCATTGGATTCCATGACGCGGATCGCTTCGCGCGTCACCACCGTCTGGTCGTCCATCAGCATCGCCGAGACGCCGGCTTTCGCCAGCACCGGGTTCTGCTCGGCGAGGTGGCGGTTGATCTTCTCCACCAGCTCGACGGTATTGACGCGGCTCTTCTTCGTCACCGACAGCACCACCGCCGGGCGGCCGGAGGAGGCGGCGAGGCGGTCGGGCTTGACGCGGGTGCGGGCGGCGGTGGCCAGGGCGTCGAGCGGTACCTTCTCGCGCGGGTTCAGGGCCGGCGCCACGCTCAGCCGCGCCAGGTAGGCCGGATCGACCTCCTGGCCGACCAGGCGCACCAGCCATTCGTCCCCGCCGACGCGCGCCTTGCCGGCGAAGGTGTCGCGGAACCAGCCACCGACGCCATCGGCGATGTCGGCGGCGGTGACGCCGCGCGCCTGCGCCGCCGCCGGCATGAACTCGACACGCAGCTCGGGGTCGTTGAGGCCGTTGGCGTAGACGCGGTCGACGCCCGCCATGCGCTCGATGTCGTCGCGGAGATTCTTCGCCGACAGGCGCAGGTACTCGTCGTCGGCCGCGCCGGTCACCAGCACCATCGCCGTCGGGAAGCCGTTCGAGGTGGTGACCTCGATGATGCGCGGCTCCTTGGATTCCGGCGGCAGCTCGATGCTGGCGCGGTTCTGGATCTCGCGGCGCAGGTCGTTCACCCGCTTGTCGAAGACGCGCTCGCTGATGTCGCCGAAGCGGATCAGCATCGAGGCGATTCCCTCGCGGCTGTTGGAGGCGACAAACTTGATGTCGGCGACGCCCTTGATGGCATCCTCCAGCGGCTGGGTGACGCGCTTCTCGACGTCCTCGGCCGAGGCGCCGGGCAGTGCGGTGGTGACGATCACCCAGTTGAAGTTGATCTCCGGATCGCGCTCGCGCGGCATCGCCGCGTAGGCGAGCGCGCCCAGGATCAGCACCAGGGCGAAGGTGATGTTCGCCAGCGGGTGGTTGCGGATGAGGCTTTCGAAGAGCTTCATGATGCCGCCGGGCCGCCCCAAGGCAGCATGCGCCCCCTCGGGGGGCAGCGAACGTAGTGAGCCTGGGGGCTAATCATTTCTTCAGCTGCACGGCCTGGCCGTCGGCAAGGCCGTGGCGGCCGTCGACAAAGATCATCCTGTCGGCCAGCATCGGCGCCGCCACCGGGCGGCCCTCCTGCGCGCCGGGCAGGGCCACGAACCGCGCCTTGCCGCTTTCCAGGATGAAGACGCCGAACACCGTGCCGCGCTTCGACACCAGCTCGGCCGGCAGATGCGGCTGCGGATCGCGCCAGAGGATGCGCCCGTCCGCGCCCGGCGCGGCCGGCTTGCCGTCGAAGGCGAGGCGCACCTCGACGCTGCGTGCCTCGCGGCTGATGGCGGGCGAGACGCGCAGCAGCTTCACCGCGTGCTCGCCGCCCGATCCGGTGAAGCGCACTGCGGTCGCGCCCTGCAGCGAGGCGATGTCGCGCGGCGGCACCTGGGCGGCGATTTCGATGTGCGCCGCATCGGACAAGGTCATCAGCGGCGTGCCCGGCGCGGCCAGCTCGCCGACCTGGGCCTGGCGGCTGCGCACGATGGCCTGAAAAGGTGCGCGCAGGGTGCACTTCTCCAGGTTGCGCTGGGCCTGGGCGCGCTGGGCCGCATCCAGCTTCACCTGGGCCTGGTGCACCGCCAGCTCGGTTTCCTTCTGCGACAGCGCCTCGGCGGAGTAGAAATTCTGCTTCGCCAGCTCGCGCGCGCGATTCAGCTGCTGCTCGGCCAGGCGCGCGCGGGCGCGCGAGGAGTCCAGCGACGCCTGGGCCTTGGCCAGCGCCAGCTCATGGTCGCGTGTCTCGAGCCGGATCAGCACCGCGCCCTTCGGCGCCACCTGGCCGACGTCGAATGCGACTTCCTGCACCGTTGCCGACACCTCGGCCGAGAGCCGGCTCTCGTTGAGGCTCACTGCCGAGGCCGGTGCTTCGCGCTCGGGGTGCAGCGCCACCTCGCCGAAGCTCTTGGCGCTGACGGCCGGTGGCGCTGCCGGCTGCTGCGCCAGGGCAGGCAGCGCGACAAGCACGAGAAACGGAAGGATTCGGCGCACGGTTCTTCTCCTGGTCATGTCGGATCGCGGCGCAGGCCGCGCAGCGTCAGTTCGAGGTACTCCCTGAGGTAGTCGTCGAGCGGCACGTTGGTGACGCCGCAGCAGTCGAGCGAATGCTTCCAGATCACCCGCATGATCAGCGGCGAGATGACGATGTGCACCAGCGCCTGCGGGTCGAAGGGACGAAACTCGCCGGAATCGATGCCGCGCCGGAAGACGGCGACGAACAGGCGCTTGCCGCGCTCGATCACCTCGTCGGCGTAGAAGCGGGCGATCTCGGGGAAGTTGCGCGCCTCGGCGAAGATCAGCTTGGGGATGCCGCCGATCGGGCCCTCGCCGACGATCTCCCACCAGCGCAGGACGATGGCCCTGAAGAGTTCGCTGGCCGGGCCGGGCATGCTGGCCATCAGTTCCTCGCCTTCCGCCAGCAGCGGCAGCAGGCCCTCGCGGATGACCGCCTTGAAGAGTTCTTCCTTGCTGTCGAAATAGAGGTACAGCGTGCCCTTGGAAACACCCGCCCGCGCGGCGATTTCATCCAGGCGCGTCGCGGCGAAACCCTTCTCGACGAAGAGTTCCAGCGCAGCGGCAGTAAGTTCCTGCGGACGCGCCTCCTTGCGGCGCTTCCAGCGGGTCTTGGTAACGGGCATTGGCGCGGATATATATAACTGACCGGTCAGTAATATATATCCGGGGTTCAGTACTGTCAATCCGGACCTTACCAGCCGCCGCCGCCGCCGCCACCGCCGCCACCGCCTGAGGAACCACCGCCCCCGCCGCCGGAACTGCCGCTGCCGGGCGAACTGGAGGCGGCAGCGATGGCGCCCGACAGGCCGCCGGCCAGCGCACCGGCGAAGCCGCTCCCCGGCGCATCCCACGAGGAGCCGCTGTACCAGCGCGGCACGGTGTCGGCGCCGCCCGTCGCCCTGGCCCGGTCGAGGATGTCGGAGAATTGTTCGGCCCAGGCGTTCTCGACGCGGAGGGCCAGCGCATAGGGCAGGTATTTCTCGAACAGCTGGAGGGTCCGCTCCGGCCCGTGCCGCACCCGCAGCTCATCCTTTTCCGCCACCTCAAGGTACATGCGGAAGCCGGCCAGCTCGTCGAGCAGACGGCGGCCGGCCAGGGTCGGCGCCTGCAACAGGCGATAGAAGAGGAAATTGACCCCGACCAGGAGCAGCAGCAGCGCCGCCATCAGCGGCGAGCCCTGGGTGAACAGGACATACAGCCCGAACAGCTCGCCCGCGACAAACGGGATCGAGAACGCCGTTATGAACAGCGCCGGCACGATCGTAAGCCACTTGCCCGAGAAGACCTGTCTCCAGATGCCTGCCGCCTGCGACAGGAGCATGTAGACGCCGAAGGTCCAGCCGGTGAGCCAGAACAGCATGAACAGCGACAGCGGGTCGGGCCGGCTCGACTGGAGGGTGGCGACGACGAGCACGACGAAGCTGCCGATCAGGCCCGGGATGAGGTATTTGCCGTTGGTGACGAAATGCTGCTTGAGGTGCTCCTTGCGCAGCGCCTCCTTGAGCGCCTTGTGCGCGGCACCGACTTTCACCGCGTTCTCGCTGCGCAGGGGCAGCGCGCCGCCCGGCGCCACGCCGAGCGCGCCGAGCAGGACCTTCTCGTCGTCGAAGAGCGGCTCGGCGGCGGCTTCCTGCGGCCGCTCCAGCGTGTAGTCGCGGTCGTCGTCCTCGCGGATGCGCAGGTGCCCCTTGACCGCCAGCTCCACCACCGCGGCGGCGAAGGTGCGCTCGTCGTAGCCGCGCCGCTCGAGGAAGCGCGCGTCGGCGGCAGAGACCTCCTTCGGCGGGGCAAAGCGCGGAATCACCGTGGCGCCGGCCGGATCGCGCCCGTAACGCTGCCAGACGACGAGGTAGTAGAGGAGCAGCAGGGCGAGACCGGGGAGGCCGGCGCGCCACTCCGGGTTGTCGCGCGCCCAGCGCGCCAGCCGCTGCTCGCGGCTCGGCTCGGCGACGAGGCCCTTCGGCCAGCCGACGACGATGGTCAGGCCCTGGTTCGGCATCAGCGGCGCGGTGGTCATGAAGCGCGCACGGCCCTCGGCGTCGACGCGTGCGCGCCAGTCGCGTCCTTTCTCGCCGGCATGGCCGGTATAGGCATCCAGCGTCAGCGCGGCTTCGGGCAGCGCGCCCGGCAGGACGACCGCAGCCGTGGCGCGCTCGATGATGAACGACCAGCCGTTGCCGGTGACGTTCCAGTACAGCTCGTCGTGATCCGCGAAGAAGCCGAGCTGCCAGTCCGTGCGATAGCGGATCTCGTAGCGGTGCAGGCCGCGCGGGACGTTGCGGTCGGCGCG